>NZ_VMKU01000068.1:0-15247 GCF_013276315.1 Streptococcus sp. 2741
TACGGAAAGGCAAAGCTGACGTGGTTTGAAGAGATTTTCGGAGAGTATTAAAAGACCAAACGCAAGACTGCAATTAAGACCACTCCGAAGAGAACTGTTCCGACTAGATTGCGGTAGCGAAAGGCCACCCAAGCTGTTGGAAAGACGGCTAAGAAGTCTAGCCATTTGATTTGAGGAAGACTCCCAACCTTACCTGTCACTACGCTTGATAGAATCAAGGCAAAGATAATAGAAACGGGCAAGAACTTCAAAAAACGCTCAACGATAGCAGGCAAGCCCCTATACTTGACCAAGATGAAGGGAATCATACGGGGAATCCAAGTCACCAAGCCAGAGAAAATAACCGCTAATAAAAGGTACTTACTGACCATCTAAAACCACCCCCATGCTACAACCAAGTAGCGTCGCAAACAGAACAGCTAGTGACTGAGACACCACTGTCAAAAGTAAAAAGAAGGACACCGCAACAACTGCTAGGATAATCAGCAGATTGCGGACAGGAATCCGTCTTTGCATAATCTGGAATTGCGAAGCAAAAATACCGATAAACATCCCAACTAGGGCAAAATCTAAACCAAAGATTTCTGGATTTGGCAGCAGCCCACCCAGAGCCGTTCCGACAACTGTTCCCACAAACCAAGCCACATAGCTGTTAAGATTGTTTCCGTGCATCCACATAGGATTGACCTTGTCTGTATGGGCCAATTCGCCCATCAAAACGCCATAAGTCTCATCCGTCAAGATACTAGACATGCCGATATTGTGCCAGAGACTAGTATGACGGAAATAGGTCGATGCATGTAAACTCAACAAAAAGAGACGCAAATTAATCAAAAAAACCGTCATAGCAATAGCTGCCACAGGTGCTTGAACCGCAATCAGTGCCAGCATGGCAAACTGGGCACTCCCAGCATAAACAAAGAGGCTCATCAAGCCCATCTCTACAGGTGTCACATAGGGCGCACCGATAATTCCACAGGCCAATCCGATACTGACATAACCCAAGGCCGTTGGCATGGCTGCCTGCGCCCCCTCCCAAAATCCTTTTTCTTTCATCTTTCTCCTCATATTGTCTTAATAGGTGGGCTGAAAAGGCTCCAGCCATAGCAGGGACTATTATAACACATTCAGGAAAGAGAAAAAAGTCTGTTGATTTTGACCATCATAAAAAGACTGGCAATCCAGTCTCAAATATATATTATAGAAATTCTCCGCTAAATACTTTCACGAATATTCAGAAGCATGACAAAGGCAACTAGAAGAAATAGCAATAAAACAAAGCTAACTGCCAGAGTTCCAAAGCTAGTAGCAATGGTTACCAAAGCTATTGTAAATAAGCTAGGTAAAACAACCGTAATAGCACCGATAGAAGATTGAACTGCTCCCATTGACTCCTCAGGTATTTGTTTAAAGACGAGTTCTTGCAATCTAGGAGAGAGAACACCTGCGAAAAAGGCATCCAAGGTACTAAAGATAAGAATCCAGTCAAAACGAACTGTGGCAAATCCTACTAGAAGAAGCAACTGGATGACAAGTGAGGCATAGAGAGCTGTTTTTATAGAAATCATATTTTTCAGATAGCCACTTACAAGGCTTCCGACAATCAGGGCTGACAGTTCAAAAGTGGATAGCAAGGCAAGAGATTGACCTGTTTGTAAATTCAAAAAGGGTTGATTCCTCAAAAATAGAGTAGAAACAGGAACTGTAACATTTATCACTGCTTGACTAATAGAAATAATAAACAAAACCAAGAGCACCTTATTCATATTCCATATCAATTTCGATGATTGGAGCAAATGCTGGCAAAAGGATTTTACAGAGAGTCCTTCTTGATAGCTAATCGTTTTTTCTACTTTCAAGAGGTCAGTTTTTATGAAAATGATACCTAAAAATGCGATTAAAAAGGTAAGAGCGTTCAGTAAGGAAATAAACTGGATAGATAGAATACCTAGTAAGACTCCTCCTAGAATATTACTGATTGTTTTCACTAAACTAACAGTTGATTGTTTAAACCCAATAGCTTCTGCCAAATGGTCTTGCCCAATAATTCTAATGAAAATCGGAGTAAGCATGGCGCCTGAAAAATAACTCAATGTGTCAGACAAGAGGTTAATCAGACAAATAAATGCTACTAGCAACAAGGAGAAAGACTGCCCTGAAAGTGATAAAGACACTATAGAGTAAAGCAAAAATTTTGCAAAACTAATAATTGTATATTTTAGGACACGATGATGTTGAAAATCCGCCAAAACTCCCAGAAAGATTTGTAGAACTTGGGGAAGAGTTTCTGAAATCGTGATGAGTAAAATCGCCAGAGGGGCAAAAGAGGCATCTGCCACATAATTCAAAAAGGCCAGATAAAAAATCGTATCCCCAACCGTTGAAATCCACTGGTTGACAGTTAATTGCCTAAAATCTCTATTTTGAAGAAATACTTTCATTATAACTCCTTTTTAAATTCCAGTTAGAATTTTTATTCCAAAACATCCTAATAAATCCTGTATGCCCAGTCTATCCCATATCATATAGATAGCCTACACAGCCTTTTTCACTGCACACCTCATCATGTCTTTAGCTACTAACCAGATCCTAGTGCAATAACATCAAAATCTGACCAATACCATTGTAGACTATGTGCAGTCCAATAGGCCAATAAATGGACTTGGTTACTCTAAACAAGACTGCAAATATGAGACCGCCACCCATATATACGAAAAAGTCTGTCAAGACCCAACCATGACTACTAATGTGCAAAATTCCAAATAATATAGCTGATCCAAGTACATCCAATCCCCATTTCTTCCCTTTTTCCAGAGCAGTCATCACTAATCCACGATAAATCATGTCTTCAAAAATGGGACCTGCAATCACAGGATAAAAAAAATACATCAAAAATGCCGTAGCTCCTGTAAAAGTAGGAGTAGCATGTTGATAAGAAATTGCATTTCGAGTAGGTGGAAAAAGAGAAAAGGTAACCCTATTCCAAAGGAACAACAAAAGAAAAGCTAAGACACAATAAAACAAATAAGACCAGCGAAACTTCTTACTGTTAATTCCTTGCCATTTTCCTGACTTAACCATAGCAAAAAAAGCAATAAAAACGACAAGAAAATGCAACATCATATCCGACAAATAATAGCCAAAGTCAGATAGCCTAAGAGCAAAGTCGCTAGATAAAACCAGACCACTAAGGTACTGATAAGCAAGGACGAGTAGAATCGCTATAAAAAAATAGTATCTTGAAGTTATCTTTCCCATTTTATTTTCTCCTATATATGAAATAAAAATAGCCCCTACCCAAGAAAAAGGCAAGGGCTTTAAACATCAATAACGACGTCTAGTCTCAGGAGCTGGAGGAGCAAAGTTAAAGTAGTTTTGCCATAGACCGCCCATTCCACCAGATCCCAATGGAGGATATGACCTTCCTCCATAAACTGTCTCCAACTCAGCTTCTGTCAATTCCATTGTTTCTGCAAATTGTAAATTTAACATCTTTTACACTCCTTCAATTATCTTCATTTGTAAACCACTTCTGCGACCTAGGATTTGCTTCAAATGTTTTACAAGGACAGTATAACACGGAAATTGACTTATTTTAGAAAATCGCATATTTGATATTTTTTCTTATAGAAATTTCAGATTTGCGATTTTGGTAGATTTGATTATTTCCCTGGTATAATAAAGTTATTACTAACAAGGAGGGATATAATGATGAAAAAAAGAAAAATCCAACTGATACTCCTGCTTATTTCGGAGTGGGTTATCGTCTTCCCGTTTCTAATTAATCGATAAGTTCTTTGTATTGCTGAAAACGCAATTCGAAGAGGGCTAGCAATTGTGGATTTTCTAATACTTGCAGAGATTGGATAAAGTGTTCAATCTCTTTTTGATTGCTTCCTTTGGTTTGAAGAAAGACACTCATTTTCTTTAAAAATTGCCACGATACTTTCTCAAAAACATCGTACGGACGCAACATGCTCTCCAACTCGGCTTCGAAGATTGGGATGTATGAGAAAAGTTTTCGCTCCATGAGTTCTGATAAGATATTTAAGAGTCCTTGCTTCATATACAACCGATTATGTACCAACTCCTTAAATTCTTTAGACTTCTCAATTAAAGCGGTCGATAAAAAGATCAAATCTTGATTGCTCAAGAAGGGCATGGTATTGCAAAAGAGATAGAGTTCAAACCAGGTCCAAGACTCGATAACATAGAGATAGCTGGTCAAAAATTCGCTATCCTCCTCTGTTAGCAGATAGCTCTTATTTAAAGAATGGATGGCATTTTTAATCACAATGGCATTCAAACGACGATAGGTCTCTGCCATCTGTTCTTGCTTGATTTTCTCCAATAGTTGCTCTAAGCCAGCGATATCTTGGTGGGCAAAGCGATCCACAACCTTTCGACCGATTCGCATATGTGGAGATTCTTGATAGTTGTTGAGCTTGTGCCCAAACTCATCAAAATTCATATTGATCCCTTGAATGGCTAATATGAGCTTATCAGCAGACAACATGGACTGCCCTAGCTCAAACTTGGACAACTGAGAAGCTGTTAGCCCGTCACAAGCCACATCTGACTGCTTGAGCTTTCTAGCCAGGCGCAGTTCCTTGTAAAATTCCCCCAATTCCATTTTTTCAATCATCCTACCACCTCCTAGCTTTTGCATATTATATCATTATTTGTGTTCATTTGTCAAAATATTCTGATAGTTAGAAAAAATAAAAAAGCCAGCCTTAAGCTGACTCTTTATTCTATGGTATCAAAAGCGAGGCTTGGTTTGGCATTGAGGTCCAAGTTTGCAAAGTTTTCTTTGTTCCACTCGCTGACACTGGCATAAGCAATCATACCTGCATTGTCTCCGCAGAGACGCAGAGGTGGAATGATGACATTGACATCTGTGATTTCAGTTGCTAGGCGTTCTCTGAGACCTTTATTGGCTGCCACGCCACCTGCCACGACAAGGGTTTTAACAGGGTATTTCTCCAAAGCCTTCTTGGTTTTAGCCATGAGAATATCCAGTACAGCTGCTTGGAAGGAAGCACACAAATCCTCTGTAGACAGACTTTCTCCCTTTTGCTCGGCATTGTGGTGAAGATTGATAAAGGCAGATTTCAAACCTGAGAATGAAAACTCCAGATTATCCTCCTTAATCATGGCACGAGGGAAATCATAAATATCCTGCCCCTGATGAGACAACTCGTCAATCTCACGACCTGCAGGATAGGTCAAGCCCATGACGCGGCCGACCTTATCATAGGCCTCGCCAACCGCGTCATCTCGCGTTTCCCCAACAATCTTATAATCTCCTGCCTCAGAAACATAAACTAACTCTGTGTGTCCACCGCTAACCAAAAGAGCTAGCAAGGGAAACTCCAAAGGCTCCACACTTTGAGCTGCCATGAGGTGACCAGCCATGTGGTTAACAGGGATAAGTGGAAGTCCATGTGCCCAAGCAAAGGCCTTAGCAGCTGACAAACCAACTAGCAAGGCTCCGACCAAGCCTGGTCCATAGGTAACAGCCACAGCTGTCACGTCCTCTTCGGTAATCCCTGCTTCTGTCAGTGCCTCCTCGATGCAGGCTGTAATGACCTCGACATGGTGACGACTGGCTACTTCCGGCACTACGCCCCCAAAACGTTTGTGACTCTCAATTTGACTAGCAATGACATTGGACAAGAGCTCATCGTCGTTTTTCAAGACGGCGACACTGGTCTCATCACAGGATGTCTCAAATGCTAAAATATATCTATCCTTCATCTACTTCTCTCTTCATGATAATGGCGTCCTCGACTGGATCATGGTAGTAGGCCTTTCGCTCAGCGATGACTGCCATCTTTTCTTTCTTGTAAAATGCTTGCGCTCGGTGATTTGACTTTCTGACTTCGAGGAAAATCTCCTTGTCTGTCGGCAATTGAGCAAACAAGGCTGACGCAATCCCCTGACCCTGATAGTCTCCTTTAACAGCGATTTGCAAGACTTCTGCCTCAAAGATATTTTCCTGCACAGCTAGAAATCCAATCACTTCTGCCCCATCATAGGCCAGAGCATACCAAGTCTGGTCTTGGAATAGGTCAGCTTGGATTTGTTCCAGCGTCCAAGGACTGACTGGGTAAACAGCTATCATAACAGCGTAGATGGCTTTAGCTAGATTAGGCTGCTGTTGGATTCGTTTGATTTCTATCATAGGCGTTTAATGTAAGACTCGCCAGACTCGGTATGGTTCTTGAGCCAGTTTTCCTCAGCCTCGACACGCTTGAGGTAGTTAGGCACAAAGTCGTGTAAGGAGTCTGCTTCCTTGTCCCAGGCCAAAAGAGCAAGATTGGCTGCATTAGGCAGGGTTTCTTTGAAATTAGTCCTTGGCAAGTGTTTTTGAATCTGCTCAACAAAGGGGACAACTTCTCCGACAAAGGTTACCTGACTAGCGCCCTTGATTAACTCAATCACTCGCTCAAAGGGTAAGTGCGCTTCTGGCATGACAGGTTTGGCATTTTCATAAAATCCTGCATAAACATTATTGCGACGCGCATCCATCAAGGGGACAAACAAACCTTCTTGTTGGTAGGGCACCAGAGCCAAGAGACTCGACATACCAACCAACTCGATGTTCAGGGTATGAGCTAAGGTCTTGGCAGTTGCTACCGCAATTCGCAAGCCTGTATAGCTACCTGGTCCTTCCGCCACCACGATTCGGTCTAAATCCTTGGGTGTCCAATCCAAACTTGCCATCAAAAAATCGATGGCAGGCATAAGGGTAATGCTGTGATTTTTCTTGATATTAATCGTCGTCTCGGCAAGAACCTGCTTGTCCTCTAAAATAGCCAGAGAAAGAGCCTTGCTAGACGTATCAAAAGCTAATACTTTCATAACACATTCCTATCTTTTTGTCTGCTTACTATTATACTACAAAAGCTGGCACATGGGAATTTTCTTTATCCCCAAACAAGAGTGCCCTCACTTAACTAAAAATAATTTAAAAAAATGTTCACTTTTCCTTTTCTTTTACGAATATAAAAGTGAACAAGAAAAAAGGAGGAAAGTTCAATGACAAATTTTGACGTTCTTGACAATCAATTTTTATCCTTATCTGAAAATGAATTATCAGATATTGATGGCGGTCTCGCTCCCTTGGTTATCTTTGGAGTAGCAGTATCTTGGAAAGCTATTGCAGGTGGAACAGCACTTATAGGTTCTGGTTTGGCAGCTGGTTATTTTTTAGGAGGAGATTAATATGATGAAAGATTTGAACAACTATTGTGAAATTTCTACTAAGGAATTGCAAGAAATAAAGGGTGGCTTTGGTGTAGGTGTTGGTATCGCTTTATTTATGGCAGGTTATACCATTGGAAAAGACCTTCGTAAAAAGTTTGGTAAGTCATGCTAGATAAGAAACACATTTTTAGAAGGATAAATTTTATTGTCTTCATCTCTTACAGTTTGCTCAGCATTCTCAATGATTTAAACATGACTACTATCCCTTTACCAATTGATCTATCTGTTTGTATTGTTTTATTTTTATGCTTCAACTCTATTTTTGAGCAGAACAATGACTCCCATAAAAATAATAAGCTCTGAAAATTCCATTGTCATGTCATTTTAGAAAAATGCAAAGACCACCTCATCTTGATAGATGGGGTGGAATTTTCGTGTCATAAATTTACTATCTTTTGCCACCAAACAAAAACGCCCCAGCATGAGCAGGGCATCTAAGCATTTAATCCAAAGTAAAATACAAACCAAACGACATAGGTTACGAGGAGAAGAAAAAGCGAGTAGAGAGTCACAAAGGTAATTTTCCACAAGAACTTGGTTTGTCGTCGTTCCAGTTTGGTAAATAGAAGATTACCCGCATAAACGCAAGCAACAAAAACAATAAAAGCTACCAAGCGAGCTCCGATAGCAAAAGCAAATAAGTTATACATAGAGCAACCTCCTTAGTTTAAATTTATCTTAATAAGTAAAGTGAAATATTGCATAAGTATCCATTTTTAATATCGCAAATATATTTTTTAAAGACATAAACACATCTACAAGCGCCTATAAACAGAAACCTTAAAAGATAAGTTAAAACTTATAAGATAAGATTCTGTTCATAGACACCAATACTCATATCAACACTTTTACGTAACAACTCATATTTTACAAAAACTTGGTCTTATACGAATCTAGAAAATAGAACCACAGCTGCTCTTGCATATGCTCCTTTAGTTGTATTCCAAGCATTATTTGCTACAATAGGAGATAATCTTATTAGGAATGCGGCATTGCAACTTCTATTATCTGCTAAAAATCCCTTAAAACACTTATCATGATAGAAACAAGCCATATCTAAATCATCAATAGCTGGAATAGAATATCCATTATTTCCCATAACCACAATAATTACCATAAGAGCCTATAGGAAAAAGAGAGCGATCCATTCTAGCCAAATCAGTTGACTCTCCGTTAGTCTCTATATCCGTTACGATTTCGTTTAAAACACGCCCTACCTCCAAAGCTTCATTATCTAAACCAAGCTCCTCTGCTTTATCTAATCTAACTACAGGGAAAGCATGTTCATTCAATTCGGTAACTTTATCCAATTCAGAAGTATCTATAAAGTTAAACATAATATCAATAGCACTAAACAATATAGTTTCCGAATTATTTCCTTTCCAGCTTATACTATTTCTTTCTATTATTATAGCATATACTTTTTGATATTGCAAGCGTTTACCAAAGAAATCGTCCCATGACTTTCTCGTTTCCGTCTTTTACTAATTTTTCATTTTGTGGTATAATTGAAATAATTGTAACGAATCAAGGTCAATCTAGACACAAAATGGAATGAAATCAAGCAAATCTATGCTAAAAGTTTGGAATAAGCTGACCTGTAAAATAGAAAGGAACTATATGATTTACAAAGTTTTTTATCAAGAAACAAAAGAACGTAGCCCACGTCGTGAAACAACACGCGCACTATACCTAGACATCGATGCCAACTCAGAACTTGAGGGCCGTATCGCTGCTCGCCAACTTGTCGAAGAAAATCGCCCAGAGTACAATATCGAGTATATCGAACTCTTGTCTGACAAATTGCTAGATTACGAAAAAGAAACTGGCGCCTTCGAAATTACGGAGTTCTAATATGGCCTACACTCTTAAACCTGAAGAAGTCGGCGTTTTTGCCATCGGTGGTCTGGGAGAAATCGGGAAAAATACATACGGAATTGAATACCAAGATGAGATTATCATCGTCGATGCTGGGATTAAATTCCCAGAAGATGACTTGCTGGGTATCGACTATGTCATTCCTGACTACTCATACATCGTGGACAATATCGACCGCGTCAAGGCTGTTTTAATCACACACGGACACGAGGACCACATTGGTGGGATTCCGTTCCTGCTCAAGCAAGCAAATGTCCCTATCTATGCTGGACCACTTGCCTTGGCTTTGATCCGTGGGAAACTCGAAGAACACGGCCTCTTGCGCAACGCCAAACTTTACGAAATAAACCACAACACTGAGTTGACCTTTAAAAATCTCAAGGCAACTTTCTTTAGAACGACTCACTCTATTCCAGAGCCTTTGGGAATTGTCATTCATACTCCGCAAGGAAAAATCATCTGTACGGGCGACTTCAAGTTCGACTTTACTCCAGTTGGAGAACCTGCAGACTTGCATCGTATGGCTGCCCTTGGTGAAGAAGGCGTGCTTTGTCTTCTGTCTGACTCAACAAATGCAGAAGTGCCAACCTTTACCAACTCTGAAAAAGTCGTTGGTCAGTCCATCATGAAGATTATCCAAGGCATTGAAGGACGTATCATCTTTGCATCCTTTGCCTCAAATATCTTCCGTCTCCAGCAAGCAACTGAAGCTGCTGTTAAGACTGGACGTAAGATTGCGGTCTTTGGTCGTTCTATGGAAAAGGCCATTGTCAACGGAATCGACCTTGGCTACATCAAAGCTCCTAAGGGAACCTTTATCGAGCCAAATGAAATCAAAGACTACCCTGCTGGCGAGGTTCTGATCCTCTGTACAGGTAGTCAGGGCGAGCCTATGGCAGCCCTCTCTCGTATCGCCAACGGAACCCACCGTCAGGTACAACTCCAACCCGGTGATACCGTTATCTTCTCTTCAAGCCCAATCCCTGGAAATACGACTAGCGTCAACAAGCTGATTAACATCATTTCTGAAGCTGGTGTCGAAGTTATCCACGGTAAAGTGAACAATATCCATACATCTGGACACGGTGGCCAGCAAGAGCAAAAACTCATGCTCCGCTTGATTAAGCCAAAATACTTCATGCCTGTCCACGGTGAATACCGCATGCAAAAAGTCCATGCTGGACTAGCAGTGGATACTGGTGTTGAGAAGGACAATATCTTTATCATGAGTAATGGTGATGTGCTTGCCCTTACTGCTGACTCAGCTCGTATTGCAGGTCATTTCAACGCCCAAGACATCTATGTCGATGGAAATCGTATCGGTGAAATCGGCGCAGCTGTCCTCAAAGACCGTCGTGATCTATCTGAAGACGGTGTCGTTTTAGCAGTCGCAACTGTTGACTTCAAGGCGCAGATGATTCTATCTGGTCCAGACATCCTCAGCCGAGGCTTTGTCTACATGAGAGAGTCTGGCGACCTGATTCGCCAAAGCCAGCGTATCCTCTTCAATGCCATTCGTATCGCACTGAAAAACAAGGATGCTAGCGTGCAATCTGTCAATGGTGCCATTGTCAACGCTATTCGCCCCTTCCTCTATGAAAATACCGAACGTGAACCGATTATCATCCCGATGATCCTCACACCAGATGAAGAATAATACTCTTCGAAAATCTCTTCAAACCACGTCAGCTTCGCCTTGCCGTATATATGCTTACTGACTTCGTCAGTTCNNCTTTGATTTTCATTGAGTACAAGTCAACAAAACAGCCCCGTCTTCGGAGCTGTTTTTCTCTATGCTTTCTTTTGAGATTAAAACTCAATGAAAATCAGACCAGAAGGCTAGGAAAATGCATAACTTGAGTTAGCTCCCATAGTTCGGGGAACTATGGGAGGTTGGAGATGAATCAAAGCCAAGCTTTGAACTCATTCGTAAGAAGCCGACGACGTATCATTTTGATTTTTGAAGAGTTTTAGAAATACTACGATTTTTACCTTCCAGATACACCATCAAAATAGAAATATCTGCTGGGTTTACTCCCGAAATACGGCTGGCTTGACCGATGGTTTCTGGATTGATGAGTTTGAACTTCTGACGAGCTTCGGTTGCGATAGAATCAATGTCATCCCAATCAATATTGGCTGGAATGCGTTTTTCTTCCATACGTTTCATCTTAGCAACCTGGTCCATGGCTTTGGAAATATAGCCTTCGTACTTGATTTCTGTTTCAATCAATTCGATAATCTTGTCATCCAAGTCCTCTGCAGCTGGTCCGATGAAGGCCACCACATCTTGGTAAGAAACTTCTGGACGGCGAAGGAACTCCTTGGCTGTCACTGCATCTGTCAACGGCTTGAAGCCCATCTCCTCAACCTTGGCATTGGTTTCCTTGACTGGCTTGAGTTTGATGCTGTCTAGGCGTTTCATCTCATTTTCAAATTGATTTTTCTTGATTTCAAAGCGAGTCCAGCGTTCATCATCCACAAGACCAATCTCACGGCCCATCTCAGTCAAACGCATATCAGCATTGTCATGGCGGAGAATGAGGCGGTATTCAGCACGACTGGTCAAAAGGCGATAAGGCTCAATCGTTCCCTTGGTCACCAAGTCATCAATCATCACCCCGATATAACCGTCACTGCGCTTCAAAATCAACTCAGGTTTACCTTGGATTTTCAGAGCCGCATTGATCCCAGCGATAATCCCTTGGCCTGCTGCCTCTTCATAACCTGACGTTCCATTAGTCTGACCAGCAGTGAAAAGTCCGGAGATTTTCTTGGTTTCCAGAGTCGCACGCAACTGGTGTGGCAAGACCATATCGTACTCGATGGCATAACCTGTTCGCATCATCTCTGCATTTTCCAAACCTTTGATAGAATGAACCAGCTCACGTTGCACATCTTCAGGTAAACTGGTTGAGAGGCCTTGGACATAGACTTCCTCTGTATTGCGCCCTTCTGGCTCTAGGAAAAGTTGGTGGCGTTCCTTGTCTGCAAAGCGCACAATCTTGTCCTCAATCGACGGACAGTAACGAGGGCCCACTCCCTTGACCACACCTGTAAACATAGGCGCACGGTGGAGGTTGTTTTGGATAATCTCATGACTGGTACCATTGGTATAGGTCAACCAGCATGGCACTTGATCCTTGACATAGTCCTCATCACGTGAAGTATATGAGAAGTGATTTGGCGCTTCGTCTCCTGGCTGAATCTCTGTCACATCATAATTGATAGAAGAAGCCTTGACACGTGGAGGCGTCCCTGTCTTGAAACGACCAATTTCGAGTCCCAGTTCCTTGAGATTATCAGCAAGGTTAATAGAAGCTAGGCTGTGGTTAGGGCCTGATGAGTACTTGAGATCTCCGATGATAATTTCCCCACGAAGGGCCGTCCCTGTCGTCACGATAACAGCCTTAGCAGCATATTCTTGATGGGTAGCTGTACGCACACCGACAACCTTGCCGTCTTCCACTAAAATCTCATCAATCATGGTTTGACGAAGGGTCAGATTTTCTTGATTTTCAACCGTCTTGCGCATTTCCTTAGAGTAAAGTTCCTTATCAGCCTGCGCACGAAGGGCACGGACGGCTGGCCCCTTCCCTGTGTTAAGCATCTTCATCTGGATGTAAGTCTTGTCAATGGTTTTGGCCATCTCGCCACCGAGGGCATCGACTTCACGCACGACAATCCCCTTGGCAGAACCACCGATAGAGGGATTACAAGGCATGAAAGCCAGCATTTCAATATTGATGGTCGCAAGCAGGACCTTACAGCCCATACGGCTAGCGGCCAAGGAAGCCTCAACCCCAGCGTGTCCCGCACCAATTACAATAATATCGTATTCTTCAGTAAAATGATAAGTCATGTTTCTCTCCTATTCCTCAAGATGAATGTGTCTTAGTTGGCCTTCCCAATCTGGTAGGGCTGTTTTTAAAAAGGCTGGAACTAGCTGGATATTCTGGAGCTTATCCAAGTCAATCCACTCACAGGGCTGCCTTTTCTCATCTTCCTGCATGGTCAACGGGGCATCTTCAAGCAAATCCACCAGATAATGAAACTCGATATTGTGATAGGAAACGCCGTCCACTTCAAAACGATTTTCAACCACAAAAGCTAGCTGCCCAGCTTGAGATTTAACACCCAGTTCTTCCTTCACTTCACGGACTACCGCGTCTTCCGTTTTTTCGTTAACTTGAATCGCACCGCCGATAATGTAATACTTGCCCTTGTCTTTGGTGACTAGAAGCTTGCGATTTTGAAGAATCAAAGCTGTCGCCCGAACACCAAAAACCGTATTGTCTACTTTTGTCCGAAAGTCTTGTTGAGTCATTCTTGTCCTTTCCCTTAAACGACACAAAAACAGTCAAAACTACAAAGAAGTGCAGGACAAAAAAGCCTGCAACATCCATGAGCTTTGACCATCATTTCTATTGCTGTTATTATTGTAGCAAATTGAGAAAATTTGTCAATCTAAATGTACTGACAAACTTGTCCATCGCGGTAAGCATTGTCAATCAAACCACCACCTAGACACTCTTCGCCATCGTAAAAGACAACTGCCTGTCCTGGTGTAATCGCGCGTTGTGGTTCCGCAAAGATGACCTCTGCCTTGTCTCCTTTGACATGGACGGTCACCTTAGAGTCAGGCTGACGGTAACGGAATTTAGCCGTACATTCTAGCGTAAACTCTTCTGGCATTTCACGAGTAAAGTGGACTTGACTGGCTTCTAGGCTAGTTGACATGAGCGAATCATGGTAGAATCCTTGTCCTACATAGAGAATATTCTTGCTTAGATCTTTTCCGACAACGAACCAAGGGGCATTGTCACCGCCGTGTTGCCCACCGATACCGAGTCCGCCACGCTGACCGATTGTATAGTACATAAGACCTGCATGCTCGCCCATATCGCGACCATCCACAGTCATCATGCGACCAGGCTGAGCTGGCAGGTAGTTGCTGAGGAAGTTTTTAAAGTTCTTTTCTCCGATAAAGCAAATCCCTGTCGAGTCTTTCTTCTTAGCAGTCGAAAGGCCTGCTTCTTCTGCTAGTTTTCGAACTTCAGGCTTTTCCAAATGTCCTAGTGGGAACATGGTTTTTTGAAGTTGTTCTTGCGAAAGTTGGCTGAGGAAATAGGTCTGGTCCTTGCCATTGTCCACGCCACGAAGCATGTGAACAGTGCCGTCCTCATCACGCGCCACTCGAGCATAATGCCCAGTCGCTACATAGTCTGCCCCCAAGGTCATGGCATAGTCCAAAAAGGCCTTGAACTTGATTTCCTTGTTGCACATAACGTCCGGATTTGGCGTGCGCCCTGCACGGTATTCCGCTAGGAAATACTCAAAAACGCGGTCCCAGTACTCTTTTTCAAAATTGACAGAGTAGTAAGGAATACCAATCTGGTCTGCCACCGCAGCCACATCCTTATAATCTTCGGTCGCCGTACAGACGCCGTTTTCATCTGTGTCATCCCAGTTCTTCATGAAGATACCGATCACATCGTAGCCCTGCTCCTTGAGCAAAAGAGCCGTCACCGACGAATCAACACCACCACTCATCCCCACAACAACACGTGTTTTAGAGTTATCACTCATGGTAAGTCTCCCATCTATTCGTTTATTTATACCCCTCAAAATTCTATTTACTATGACTTTCAATAGAATTTCTTCGAGTATAGTCTTTTCGTTTGCTTTTAGGACTAGGCAACGAGTCGCAGGCATAACTTGAGTTCGCTCAATTAGTCTGGGAGACTGATTGAGGTTATAAATCAGACAAGCTCAGCTTGAATCTCATTTCGAGTTAACGACGTAATAAAAGATAAACGAAATGACTAGTTCACGATTGAAGGTCGTGTGTGCTTTAACGATTGAAGGTCGCTTGAGCAGTATTCATTATAACATGCTTGGTTAGAGAAGACAAGGAAAGGAGCCAATCTTGACTCCTTTATTGAAGAAATTGTTTTAACCTTGTCCTTTCTTTTCTAAGCCGAAAATGAAATGGTAATCGATAAAGATGCCCATGATTGAATAGGCACATAAAATATCCTATACTTACCTTCCATTATTCCGTGATTGAATGTATTTATACTATCCTAAAATCAAA
>NZ_VMKU01000069.1:0-47578 GCF_013276315.1 Streptococcus sp. 2741
CCCACGTAACCGCTATGTTTCAAAAAATGAATTGACACAAGCTGAAGTAATCGAGCGCCTAGCCGCTATCGGTGAAAGCTTGGATCAAGCAGCTACAGTATAAGATTAAACAGTCCTTAGGGGCTGTTTTTCTATGCTTTTTACTCAAAAATCTAATACTCAATGAAAATCAAAGAACAAACTAGGAAGCTAGCCGCAGGCTGCTCAAAGCACTGCTTTGAGGTTGTAGATAAGACTGACGAAGTCAGTTACATATATCTACGGCAAGGCGAAGCTGACGTGGCTTGAAGAGATTTTCGAAGAGTATTAGCGACTAGTTAGCTGGGAAAGGAAGATATTTGTGACAAATAATAAACTGTATTCGTTGATAGAATTTAGAAATAAAATATATGAAGAATTAGAACTTTCCAGAAGTGATTTAGCGATTTTACTATGTGCCATGCTTATCGCCTCTATCGGATTAAATATGGATTCGACTCCCGTGATTATTGGAGCCATGTTAATCTCTCCTTTGATGACACCTATTCTGGGAGTGGGGCTCTCTCTAGCTATATTTGATTTTAAATTGTTAAGAAAATCTTTTAAAATATTAGCTATTCAAATTCTTGCCAGTCTAATAGCTTCAACACTTTATTTTTATCTTTCTCCCATTTCGTATGCTAGTTCGGAGATTGTTGCTAGAACCTCTCCGACTATTTGGGATGTTCTCATTGCTTTTGTAGGAGGGATAGCAGGTATTATTGGTGCTAGGAAAAAAGAGACCAATAATATCGTCCCTGGTGTAGCAATTGCAACTGCCTTGATGCCTCCTCTTTGTACAGTAGGTTATGCTATTGCTTCTGCTAATCTAAAATTTATCATAGGCTCCTCTTACCTATTCCTCATCAATTGTAGCTTTATTGTCATTGCGACTTATATAGGTGTTAGGTTGATGATGGTTAAGAAACATTATTTTAAAGATAATGAAGAAGACTCTAAAATGCGCAGGATTTTGCTTCTAGTTGCTGTTTTGCTGATGATTCCGAGTTTTATCTCTGCAACGACTTTAGTGAGAGAAACGTTGAAAAAAGAGTCCCTTAAGAAATTTATATCAGAGCAATTTCAGGGGCATAATATTTTGAAAAAAATCTATTCTAAAAAGACTCATACCCTAAAGCTAACCATTTCAGGAAATTATTTGACAGAAGAAGAACTCGATATGATTTCCAGTAAGAGAGGTGACTATGGTTTAAGTGATGTTTCTGTTCAAGTTTCCCAATTGTCTGATTCAGAACAACTTAGTAAGGAAGAACTGGTGGAGTATTTCTTCCAGTATATCAAGGATAAGGAAGCAAAAGAAAAGGAAAAAGCCAATAAATTTGATACAGAGTCTGAGGAACAATAATTTCTTGAGAATAGCTGGTTTTTCTCGTGAGTCTTCTATGTATATCAAAGGAAGACTGAAGTCTTAAGTATAAACTTTTCTTCTATTATAGTAGCTAAGTCTTGACAGGGTTCAAAAAATGGTTTACACTTTATAAAGTTTATTACTTTGAAAAGGTGTGATACTGTGGCTACGGCAACAAAAAAGAAAAAATCAACAGTTAAAAAAAATCTAGTCATCGTGGAGTCGCCTGCTAAGGCCAAGACGATTGAAAAATATCTAGGCAGAAACTACAAGGTTTTAGCCAGTGTCGGGCATATCCGTGATTTGAAGAAATCCAGTATGTCCGTCGATATTGAAAATAATTATGAACCGCAATATATCAATATCCGAGGAAAAGGCCCTCTTATCAATGACTTGAAAAAAGAAGCTAAAAAAGCTAATAAAGTTTTTCTGGCGAGTGACCCGGACCGTGAAGGAGAAGCGATTTCTTGGCATTTGGCCCATATTCTCAACTTGGATGAAAATGATGCTAACCGTGTGGTCTTCAATGAAATCACCAAAGATGCTGTCAAAAATGCTTTTAAAGAACCTCGTAAGATTGATATGGACTTGGTCGATGCCCAACAGGCTCGTCGTGTCCTAGACCGCTTGGTAGGCTATTCGATTTCGCCTATTTTGTGGAAGAAGGTCAAGAAGGGCTTGTCAGCAGGTCGCGTTCAGTCTATTGCGCTTAAACTCATCATTGATCGTGAGAATGAAATCAATGCCTTCCAGCCAGAAGAATACTGGACAATTGATGCTGTCTTTAAAAAGGGAACCAAGCAATTTCAGGCTTCCTTCTATGGAGTAGACGGCAAAAAGTTGAAACTGACTAGCAATGATGAGGTCAAGGAAGTCTTGTCTCGTCTGACTAGCAAAGATTTTTCAGTGGATCAGGTAGATAAGAAAGAGCGCAAGCGCAATGCTCCATTACCCTATACCACTTCATCTATGCAGATGGATGCTGCCAATAAAATTAACTTCCGTACTCGAAAAACCATGATGGTTGCCCAACAGCTCTATGAAGGGATCAATATCGGTTCTGGTGTGCAAGGTTTGATTACCTATATGCGTACTGATTCGACTCGTATCAGTCCAGTGGCACAGAACGAAGCAGCAAGTTTCATTACAGACCGTTTTGGTAGCAAGTATTCTAAGCATGGTAGCAAGGTCAAAAATGCATCAGGTGCTCAGGATGCCCATGAGGCTATTCGTCCGTCAAGTGTCTTTAACACACCGGAAAGTATTGCTAAGTATCTGGATAAGGATCAGCTCAAGCTTTATACTCTTATTTGGAATCGTTTTGTAGCGAGTCAGATGACAGCTGCTGTCTTTGATACCATGGCTGTTAAATTGTCGCAAAATGGTGTTCAATTTGCTGCTAATGGTAGTCAGGTTAAGTTTGATGGTTATCTTGCCATTTATAATGATTCTGACAAGAATAAAATGTTACCAGATATGGCTGTTGGAGATGTGGTTAAGCAGGTGAATAGCAAACCAGAGCAACATTTCACTCAACCGCCTGCTCGTTATTCTGAAGCGACATTGATTAAGACCTTGGAGGAAAATGGTGTTGGACGTCCGTCAACCTACGCACCGACCATTGAAACTATTCAGAAACGTTATTATGTTCGCCTTGCAGCCAAACGCTTTGAACCGACAGAGTTGGGAGAAATTGTTAACAAGCTCATCGTTGAATATTTCCCAGATATCGTAAACGTGACCTTCACAGCTGAAATGGAAGGCAAGCTGGATGATGTCGAAGTCGGAAAAGAGCAGTGGCAACGTGTTATTGATGCCTTTTACAAACCATTCTCTAAAGAAGTGGCCAAGGCTGAAGAAGAAATGGAAAAAATCCAGATTAAGGATGAACCAGCTGGATTTGACTGTGAAGTGTGTGGCAGTCCAATGGTCATTAAACTTGGTCGATTTGGTAAGTTCTACGCTTGTAGCAATTTCCCAGATTGCCGCCATACCCAAGCAATTGTGAAAGAGATTGGTGTTGAGTGTCCAAGTTGTCATCAGGGACAAATCATTGAGCGTAAAACCAAACGCAATCGCCTTTTCTATGGTTGCAATCGCTATCCAGAATGTGAATTTACCTCTTGGGACAAGCCTGTTGGTCGTGACTGTCCAAAATGTGGAAACTTCCTCATGGAGAAAAAAGTCCGTGGTGGTGGCAAGCAGGTTGTTTGTAGCAAGGGTGACTACGAAGAAGAAAAGATTAAATAAGAAGAGAGTCCTGAAAGTGAATTTCAGGCTCTTTTTGGTTAGAACTTGACAAAATTCATCATTGTATGCGAAACTAGAAGAAGATTATTTTAATTAGGAGTAGTTATGCGTCTTATCTATCTGATAATTGGTTTTTTATCACTGGCCTTGGCAATTGTTGGGGTTGTTTTACCCTTGTTGCCTACAACGCCTTTTCTTTTGTTGTCTATTGCTTGTTTCTCCAGAAGTTCCAAGCGCTTCGAAGATTGGTTGTATCATACCAAGCTCTATCAAGCATATGTTGCTGATTTTCGCGAGACTAAGTCTATTGCGCGTGAACGTAAAAAAGAGATTATTGTCTCTATCTACATCTTGATGGGAATTTCCATTTATTTTGCACCTCTTTTACCTGTCAAAATCGGTCTGGGAGCCTTGACCATCTTTATCACCTATTATCTCTTTAAGGTTATTCCAGACAAAGAATAGTTAAAATAGTAGTTATTTGCCTTGATAAAAATAAAAACATATTCACAACAATATGATATAATAAATTTAAAGTAATCTTCAAGGAGAATCAAATGATTTACGAATTTTGTGCTGAAAATGTGACCTTGCTTGAAAAAGCGATGCAGGCTGGAGCTCGTCGAATCGAACTATGTGATAATCTTGCAGTTGGTGGAACAACACCCAGCTATGGAGTAACTAAGGCAGCGGTTGAATTGGCAGCTAACTACGATACGACCATCATGACTATGATTCGTCCACGTGGTGGCGACTTTGTCTATAATGATATGGAAATTGCTATTATGCTAGAGGACATTCGTTTAACTGCTCAGGCTGGAAGTCAAGGGGTTGTATTTGGGGCTTTAACTGCTGAGAAGAAGTTGGATAAGCCTAATCTGGAGAAGCTAATTGAGGCTTCAAAAGGAATTGAAATTGTCTTTCACATGGCCTTTGATGAATTGAGTGATAATGATCAACTGGAAGCTATTGACTGGCTCAGCCAAGCTGGTGTCACCCGTATCTTAACTCGTGCTGGAGTATCTGGTGACTCGCTAGACAAACGTTTTGCTCATTATCACAAAATTTTGGAATATGCTAAAGGTAAAATTGAAATTCTACCAGGTGGAGGGATTGACTTGGACAACCGTCAAACTTTTATCGACCAGCTGGGTGTAACACAATTGCATGGAACCAAGGTTGTCTTTTAAAAAATAGAAAGGAACTGCTAGCTTTTGATAGCAGTTTTCACTTATGTTTGAAATTTTTAAATCCTATCAATTTAATAAAGAAAAGGCTCATGCTTTTGGTTTTGTAGAAAATAGTGGAGTCTGGACCTATAGTTGCCAGATTTTGCAGGGTGACTTTGTCATGACTGTGTCCATTACTACTGAAAATGTGAGCTTTCAAGTCTTTGACCAGGAAACGGGTGATCTTTATCCCCAAGTTCATATGGAAAGTTTTAAAGGAAGTTTTGTTGCAAGTGTCCGTGAGACTTGTCTGGAGATTCTTTACCAGATTCGGAAGGCTTGTTTTGATGTGCAGGATTTTATCTGTCCTCAGACTAAGCGTATCATGAATCAGGTTCAGGAAAAATATGGTAATCAGTTGGAATATCTGTGGGAGAAATCTCCTGATACGGCAGTGTTAAGACATGAAGGAAATCAAAAGTGGTATGCCGTCTTGATGAAAATCTCTTGGGATAAGCTGGAAAAGGGTAGAGAAGGTTTAGTCGAAGCAGTCAATCTCAAACATGATCAAGTAGTGGACCTGCTTTCACAAAAGGGCATTTATCCAGCTTTTCATATGAACAAACGTTACTGGATTAGTGTGGCCCTTGATGATACGTTGTCAGATGAAATGGTACTGGAATTGATAGAAAAAAGTTGGAACTTAACCTCTAAAAAATGAAACATTTCAAGGATTTTCAAGAACTTTCAATTAGCTAAATATTCTCTACTGAAGAAATTTTCAGAAAATATTTGATTTTTTCTTGACAAGTGCTTTTGCCTATGCTAAAATACTTAACAAGATATCAAACGAAGGAGAAAGTCAAACATGAAAACAGCTAAGTTTAATCAATTTGCTTTGTTGTTGAGGTACTCGGGCTAGTGCAAAAAGCATTAGTCCTGTTTGGCTTACCAAGCGGGAGTAAATCAACATCTCGCTTGGGTTTCTGAGCGAGATGTTTTTTTTAAAATCACATTTGGAAAAGGGGAAATCTTATGCGAACAGTTGAATTTCTAGATACCAGCCTTCGGGATGGAGAGCAGACACCCGGTGTTAACTTTTCAATCAAAGAAAAAATTGCCATAGCAAGGCAGCTTGAGAAATGGGGTATTTCAGCCATTGAAGCTGGTTTTCCGGCGGCGAGTCCTGATTCATTCACAGCAGTGCAGGAGATTGCTAAGGCCTTGAAGAAAACGGCGGTAACTGGTCTGGCCCGCTCTGTCAAGTCTGATATTGATGCTTGTTACGAGGCCCTAAAGGACGCCAAGTATCCACAAGTTCACGTCTTTATCGCTACCAGTCCCATTCATCGTAAGTATAAGCTCAATAAGAGCAAGGAAGAGATTTTGGAAGCTATTAAGGAGCATGTTTCTTATGCCCGTTCTAAGTTTGAAGTGGTCGAATTCTCTCCTGAGGATGCGACTAGAACAGAGTTGGATTTCCTCTTACAAGTTGTTCAAACAGCGGTTGATGCAGGGGCGTCTTATATCAATATCCCTGATACGGTTGGATTTACCACGCCAGAGGAGTACGGTGCTATCTTCAAATACTTGATTGAGAATGTCAAGACGGATCGTCAGATTATCTATTCGCCTCACTGCCACGATGACCTTGGAATGGCAGTGGCAAATAGCCTTGCTGCCGTCAAGAATGGGGCAGGACGTGTTGAAGGAACCATCAATGGTATTGGTGAGAGAGCTGGAAATGCTGCTTTGGAAGAAGTAGCAGTAGCCCTCAATATTCGCCAAGATTACTACCAAGCAGAAACCAGTATTGTCCTAAATGAGACCATCAATACGTCAGAAATGGTTTCTCGCTTCTCAGGTATCCCAGTTCCTAAAAACAAGGCCGTCGTTGGTGGTAATGCCTTTTCTCACGAATCTGGTATTCACCAAGACGGAGTCCTTAAAAATCCTCTTACCTATGAAATCATCACCCCTGAATTAGTCGGTGTTAAGAGTAATAGCCTCCCACTTGGAAAATTGTCTGGTCGCCATGCCTTTGTCGAGAAACTGAGAGAATTGGCCCTAGATTTTACAGAAGAGGATATCAAACCACTCTTTGCTAAGTTCAAGGCGCTAGCAGACAAGAAGCAAGAAATCACAGATGCAGATATTCGTGCGCTGGTAGCTGGAACTATGGTTGAAAATCCAGAAGGCTTCCACTTTGATGATTTACAACTGCAAACCCATGCAGATAATGACATTGAAGCACTCGTTAGTCTGGCTAATATGGATGGTGAGAAGGTCGAATTTAATGCAACAGGGCAAGGTTCCGTTGAAGCGATTTTTAACGCTATCGACAAATTCTTTAACCAATCCGTCCGCTTGGTGTCCTATACCATTGATGCTGTGACAGATGGAATTGATGCCCAGGCTCGGGTCTTGGTCACTGTTGAAAACAGAGATACAGAAACCATCTTTAACGCAGCAGGCCTTGATTTCGATGTGTTGAAGGCTTCAGCTATTGCCTATATAAACGCTAATACCTTTGTTCAAAAAGAGAATGCTGGTGAGATGGGACCTAGCGTTTCCTATCGCGATATGCCTAGTGTGTAAAGGAGAAGGCTATGACAAAGAAAATAGTAGCTTTAGCAGGGGACGGAATTGGCCCAGAAATCATGGAGGCTGGTTTAGAGGTCCTGGAGGCTCTAGCTAAAAAAACAGGCTTTGTCTATGAAATAGACAAACGACCTTTTGGAGGTGCAGGTATTGATGCTGCAGGGCATCCCTTACCTGATGAAACCCTCAAGGTATGTCGTGAAGCAGATGCCATTCTCCTAGCGGCTATCGGTAGTCCCCAGTATGATAGTGAAACGGTTCGGCCTGAACAAGGCTTGCTAGCTCTCCGTAAGGAACTCAATCTTTACGCTAATATTCGCCCTGTAAAAATCTTTGACAGTCTCAAGCATTTGTCACCACTAAAATCAGAACGAATTGCTGGGGTGGACTTTGTCGTTGTGCGGGAGTTGACAGGCGGGATTTACTTTGGGGATCATATCCTTGAAGAAAGAAAAGCGCGTGATATCAACGACTATAGCTATGAGGAAGTGGAGCAGATTATTCGCAAAGCCTTTGAAATTGCAAGAAATCGCAGAAAAATCGTTACTAGTATCGATAAGCAAAATGTGTTGGCGACCTCAAAACTCTGGCGGAAAGTATCTGAGAAGGTCTCACAGAATTTCCCAGATGTAACCTTGGAACACCAGTTAGTGGACTCAGCTGCCATGCTCATGATTACCAATCCTGCCAAGTTTGATGTCATCGTGACAGAAAATCTTTTCGGAGATATTCTCTCGGATGAATCAAGCGTTCTATCTGGCACACTTGGGGTTATGCCATCAGCCAGTCATTCTGAAAATGGACCAAGTCTCTATGAACCTATTCACGGTTCAGCACCTGATATTGCTGGTCAAGGAATTGCCAATCCTATCTCCATGATTTTATCAGTGGCCATGATGCTGAGAGACAGTTTTGGACGTTATGAGGATGCAGAGCGTATCGAGCGTGCTGTTGAGGCAAGTTTGGCAGCTGGTGTTTTAACAAGAGATATAGGGGGACAGGCTTCGACCAAGGAAATGACGGAAGCTATTATTGCAAGGTTATGAAGTTAGACGAAAAAATTACTCTAGTCCTTTTGATTTGGAATGTCATGGTTTTCTTGATTTATGGTATTGACAAATCTAAGGCAAGGAGAAGAGCTTGGCGCATTCCAGAGAAAATCTTACTCATTTTAGCCCTTTCTTGTGGTGGTTTTGGTGCTTGGTTAGCAGGAATCACTTTTCACCATAAGACTCGAAAATGGTACTTTAAAACAGTTTGGTTTCTTGGGATGGTGACTACACTAGTAGCCTTATATGTTATTTGGAGGTAATGGATGGCAGGAAAATCGATTTTTGATAAATTATGGGACCGTCATGTCATCACAGGAGAAGAGGGGCAGCCCCAACTCATGTATGTGGACCAGCACTATATCCACGAGGTGACCAGTCCTCAAGCCTTTCAAGGTTTGCGAGATGCAGGTCGCAGATTGAGACGACCAGACTTGACATTTGGAACCTTTGATCACAATGTCCCGACGGTCAATATCTACGATATTCGAGATGTGATTTCTAAGGCACAAATTGATAAGCTGGCTGAAAATGTTGAGGAGTTTGGGATTGAACATGCTGCCCACGGTTCTGAAAAACAAGGGATCGTACACATGGTTGGTCCAGAAACAGGACGAACCCAACCAGGGAAATTCATAGTCTGTGGGGATAGCCATACAGCAACCCACGGGGCTTTCGGAGCGATCGCCTTTGGAATTGGAACCAGTGAGGTCGAACATGTCTTTGCTACCCAGACCCTCTGGCAGGTCAAACCCAAGAAAATGCTGGTGGAATTTACAGGTGTTCCTCAAAAAGGAGTTTATTCCAAGGATTACATTTTAGCCTTGATTGCCAAGTACGGCGTTGCTTGCGGTGTCGGCTACGTTGTGGAATATCGTGGACAAGCGATTGATGCACTGAGCATGGAAGAGCGAATGACCATCTGCAATATGTCCATCGAGTTTGGATCTAAGATGGGAATCATGAATCCGGATCAAACCACCTATGATTATCTCAAGGGACGGGAGTGTGTTCCAGAGGACTTTGAAGAGGCTGTGGCTGATTGGAAAACAATTGTCAGTGATGAGGATGCTGTTTACGATAAGGTTATCCAGATGGATGTCTCAGACTTGGCTCCCATGGTGACCTGGGGGACCAATCCTGCTATGGGTGTTGACTTTGACAGTAGCTTCCCAGAAATTAAGGACATGAATGATGAGCGAGCCTACAACTACATGGACTTGGAACCAGGTCAAAAGCCAGCGGATATTGAACTAGGCTATATCTTTATCGGTTCTTGTACCAATGCTCGTCTCAGTGACTTGCAACTGGCTGCGCGATTTGTCAAAGGAAAGAAAATTGCTCCCAACTTAACGGCTATCGTGGTTCCAGGCTCTCGTCCTGTCAAACGAGCGGCTGAGAAGTTGGGCTTGGACAAGGTCTTTCTAGATGCTGGTTTTGAGTGGAGAGACCCAGGTTGCTCTATGTGCCTAGGGATGAATCCTGATAAGGTTCCAGATGGCGTTCACTGCGCCTCAACAAGCAACCGCAACTTTGAAGACAGACAGGGGTTTGGTGCTAAGACCCACCTCTGCAGTCCAGCCATGGCAGCAGCAGCAGCTATTGCAGGGCGCTTTGTAGATGTTCGGCAAATGCCAGAGGCCCAGTAAGGAGAGGATATGGAGAAATTCACAGTTTATACAGGAACGACCGTTCCTCTTATGAATGATAACATCGACACCGACCAAATCCTACCCAAGCAGTTTCTCAAGTTAATTGATAAAAAAGGCTTTGGTAAGTACCTTATGTATGCTTGGCGTTATCTGGATGATCTCTATACTGAGGACCCAGACTTTGTCTTTAACCGACCTGAATATCGCAAAGCCAGTATTCTCATTTCAGGGGATAACTTCGGCGCAGGGTCTTCGAGGGAACACGCTGCTTGGGCTCTAGCGGACTATGGTTTTAAGGTCGTGATTGCGGGGTCTTTCGGTGATATTCATTACAATAATGAACTCAATAATGGTATGTTGCCTATTGTTCAGCCCAGAGAGGTTAGAGAGAAACTAGCTCAGCTACAACCAAGTGACCAGGTAACTGTGGACTTGGAACAACAAAAAATCATCTCACCAGTTGGAGAATTCACGTTTGAAATTGATAGCGAATGGAAACACAAACTCTTAAATGGTTTGGATGATATTGGTATTACCTTGCAGTATGAAGATTTGATTGCTGCTTATGAAAAACAACGACCAGCCTACTGGCAGGATTAGAAGAAAAATAGAAAAGGAAATAGAACTATGACAAAACACATTCAATGGAAGGGAACACTTTCACAAGAAGGCTATGATATTTTAAAAGGTGAGGGTGGATGTATCGTTTGCCCTACTAAAGTTGGTTACATCATCATGACTAGTGACAAGGCAGGTCTTGAACGTAAGTTTGAAGCTAAAGAACGTAACCGTAACAAACCAGGTGTTGTTCTCTGCGGTAGCATGGACGAGCTTCGCGCTTTAGCACAACTCAACCCAGAAATTGAAGCCTTCTACCAAAAACATTGGGATGAAGATATTCTTCTTGGTTGTATCCTTCCTTGGAAACCAGAAGCCTTTGAGAAACTCAAAGCTTATGGGGATGGTCGTGAAGAGCTTATGACTGACGTGCGTGGTACTAGCTGTTTTGTTATCAAATTTGGAAAAGCTGGTGAACAATTGGCTGCCAAACTTTGGGAAGAAGGCAAAATGGTTTACGCTTCATCTGCAAACCCATCTGGAAAAGGAAACCGTGGTAAGGTAGAAGGTATCGGAGAACGTATCGAAGGAGCAGTAGACCTTGTCATCGAAGCAGACGACTATGTGGCATCCATCCAACCTGACAAAACGATTGAAACTCGCTACGAGCAAGGTGTGATGGTGTCTATGGTCGATAAAGATGGCAAACTCATCCCAGAACAAGGGGGAGCACGATCAACTTCACCAGCTCCAGTTGTAATCCGTAAAGGGCTTGACATTGATAAGATTATGATGCACCTGTCAGATACCTTTAACTCATGGGATTACCGTCAGGGCGAGTATTATTAGGATAAAAAAGAAGTCTAGTGTTAAGAGGGAATACTCCACTCTACACTAGGCTTTTTCTTTAGAAATTCTTTTCTTTTTCTATAGGATATGATATGCTAGAGATGAGCTATATATTAATAGAACTTACTTGTGAAAGTAAATTAAAGGAGTATTCAAATGAACAGTAAACAAAATAATTACTTTTTTGTTGGTACAAGATTTGGTGATGATGATTATCTTGAATATTTCAGGAAAGAAGGAAAGTGGGAATTAGGATGGCATAACAACGAGGAAAATAAACAGTATCAAAAAATGTTAAAGTTGTTTAATAAAATTAAACCAGGTGACGTTTTATTTGCTAAATCCACATATGTCAAAAAGAAGAATTTACCTTTTGTAAAGAAAGATGATTTAAAGGTTTCTGTGATGAAAATTCGTGGAATGGCGACTGTTAAAGAGGTTTTAGATGATGGGCATACCATTATTGTTGATTGGAAAAAAGAGTATATAGAGAGGGAGTGGTTTTTCTTTACGGGGCAAGAAACAATATGGTTTCCATCAGATATTAAGTATCGAACTAAAGAGACTAACCAGTTAATAAAATTTGCTGCAAGTGATGAAATCATAATTCAAGACTATGACTATTTTTTGAATCATCCTAATTGGAAAAAGTATAAAAAATTAGAAAGTGAAACTATGTTAAGGAATGATTTTTTATTTAATTATAGTGGTATATTAAGAAAATCCAAAAACCTCATCCTCCGTGGTGCACCGGGGACGGGAAAAACTTATCTTGCTAAAGAAATTGCTAAAGAGTTAACGGAAGGTCATGAGGAGCAAATCGGCTTTGTACAGTTTCATCCATCTTATGATTATACGGATTTTGTAGAAGGTTTAAGACCAGTATCAAATGGGGATGGAGCTATTGAGTTTAGGCTACAGGACGGTATTTTTAAAGATTTTTGTCAGAAAGCAAAAGAAACCCAATTGATTGGAGGACAAGATAATTTTGATGAGGCTTGGGATTCTTACTTAGAATATATAAATGTTGCTGAAGAAAAAGAATATATAACAAAAACATCTTACTTATCTGTTAATAGTAGACAAAATTTGTCAGTAAATTATGATAGTGGTGTTCCAGGATGGTCACTACCTAGCAAATATGTTTACGAGTTGTATAAAGATAAAAATTATAATAAGCAAGAATACTACAAAAGTGGTGGAAAAACTGTCCTAGAAACATTGAGAAAGAGATTTGGTTTGAAAGACTATGTTTCCCCAATAGAAATTGATACTGATAAGAAATTCGTCTTCATCATCGATGAAATCAATCGTGGGGAGATTTCTAAGATTTTTGGCGAACTCTTTTTCTCTATCGACCCTGACTATCGTGGTGAAAAAGGAAGTGTTTCTACCCAATATGCAAATCTACACGAAACTGATGAAAAGTTCTATATCCCCGAAAATGTTTACATCATCGGAACTATGAATGATATTGATCGTTCAGTGGATACCTTTGATTTTGCTATGCGTCGTCGTTTTCGTTTTGTTGAAGTTACTGCCGAGGGTCAAGTTGGCATGTTGGATAAAGAGCTGAATATCTATGCTGAAGAAGCTAAGACTCGACTAAGGAACTTGAATGCTGCTATTGAAAATGTTCAGGAGTTAAACAGTCATTACCATATCGGACCAAGTTATTTCCTTAAGTTGAAGGATGTAGATTTTGACTATGAATTACTTTGGTCTGATTACCTTAAACCGCTTTTGGAAGATTACTTACGGGGTTCTTATGAGGAAGCTGAAATTCTTGAAACATTGAAGAAGGCATTTGATCTGACAAATAATGAGCAAAAAGATCAGGCAGTAGCTGATGACAATGAAGGCGATGAAAACGATGCTGCGGATTACTGATAATCAACACAAGATTGTTAAAGAAGAATTTGTTGAAGAATATCCTAAACTAAGCAATCTTCTTTTAGACAGAACCTTGGAAAGTCTATCCCAAGATGAACGTGTTTTCATTTTTCCAAATGATTTGAAGAATTCTCCTGACTTAGAGAAGGACCAAAAGATTTTTGAAACAGTTAATCAGAAAATCAAGACAGGAAATGTGATTGGTTTTCTGGGGTGTGGTCAGGAACGATTAACGATTTCCTCACGATTTTCTGATGAGAGTAATGACCATTTTTTGCATTATCTCTTACACAAGGTTCTTAATATCAATCTCACTAGTTTAGATGTTGCTTTGTATCGTGAAGAGAGACTTTATCAACTTTTGATGTATCTCTTCCCTAAGTATCTACAAGCTGCAATTCGAAAAGGTCTTTATAAGGAATACCAGCGATTTTCTCATAACGACAGTCATGTTAAGGGAGTGATTGATGTAAGAAACCATCTCAAGAAAAATCTTCCTTTCACGGGAAATATTGCCTACACAACAAGAGAGTTCACCTATGATAATCCTCTCATGCAGCTAATCCGTCACACTATTGAATACATTAAGAATCAGAAAAGAATTGGGCAAGGGGTTCTTGATAATCTCTTGACTAGTCGTGAAAATGTAGCAGAAATCGTGCGGGTAACTCCTTCTTATAAACTAGCTGATCGTGCTAAGATTATTCGGGGAAATCAATCTAAACCTATACGTCATGCATACTTTAACGAGTACAGAAAACTACAAGCACTTTGTCTGATGATCCTAAACCAAGAAAAGCACGGTTTAGGCTATCAAGATCAAAAAATTCATGGTATTCTTTTTGATGTTGCCTGGTTTTGGGAAGAGTATGTTCATACTTTGTTGCCAAAAGATTTCATCCATCCACGAAATAAGGATAAGACGGATGGGATTTCAGTGTTTTCTATTCGAGAACGAAAAGTTTATCCAGATTTCTATAATAGAGATTTAAAAATTGTGTTAGACGCTAAATATAAAAAGATTGAAGATACTGAAAAAGGAATAAACCGTGAGGACTTGTTCCAACTGATTTCCTATTCTTATATTTTAAAAGCTGAGAAGGCTGGTCTTGTTTTTCCGAGCGAGGACAAGGTTGTTGATAATGAGATAGGAAAGCTAGCAGGGTACGGAGCCTTATTAAAGAAATGGTCTATTCAAATTCCTCAGAACTCTTCATCCTATCGTGAATTTTGTGAAATGATGGAAAACTCAGAAGAAATTTTTAAAAGGAATATTACTAAAGAACTGGGGAGAAAATAATCTCTCCTTTTCTTTTGTTGTTTATCCAATAAAAACCGAACTTTATATTTTAATTTATAAAATTATTTGACAAAAACTGTACTTTGATTTATAATGAATTAAGGAAACGTCGGAAAAGACGTAGTGGTGCGAGAGCATAGGTAGGTCATTACAAAAGAAACGAGACATCGATATGTTAAATGAATTTCCAATTTTTGATTACGAAGATATTCAATTGATTCCAAATAAATGTGTGATTAAAAGCCGTGCAGAAGCGGATACAAGTGTCACTCTAGGAAATCACACCTTTAAACTACCTGTTGTGCCAGCTAATATGCAGACGATTTTGGATGAAAATGTAGCAGAGCAACTGGCTAAAGGTGGTTACTTCTACATTATGCATCGTTTTGATGAGGCAGGACGCATTCCTTTTATTAAACGAATGCATGAGCAAGGACTTATTGCTTCTATCTCTGTCGGCGTTAAGGACTATGAGTATGATTTTGTTAGCCAGCTCAAGGATGATGCTCCAGAATACATCACGATAGACATTGCTCATGGTCATGCAGATAGCGTGATTTCTATGATTCAACACATCAAGAAAGAATTGCCAGATACTTTTGTTATTGCTGGAAATGTGGGAACACCAGAAGCGGTGCGTGAATTGGAAAATGCTGGTGCGGATGCCACTAAGGTCGGAATTGGTCCTGGTAAGGTTTGTATCACCAAGGTCAAGACAGGTTTTGGTACAGGTGGTTGGCAGTTGGCTGCTCTCCGTTGGTGTGCCAAGGCTGCCCGTAAACCGATTATCGCTGATGGAGGAATTCGTACTCACGGCGATATTGCCAAGTCTATCCGCTTCGGTGCTAACATGGTCATGATTGGTTCCCTCTTTGCAGGACACATCGAAAGTCCAGGGAAAACGATTGAAGTCGATGGTGAACAATTCAAAGAATACTATGGTTCAGCTTCCCAATACCAAAAAGGTGCTTACAAAAATGTGGAAGGCAAACGTATCTTGCTTCCTGCTAAAGGTCATCTGCAAGACACTTTAACTGAGATGGAACAAGACCTTCAAAGTGCTATTTCTTATGCAGGTGGACGTCAGGTTGCTGACCTTAAACACGTTGATTATGTTATCGTGAAAAACTCGATCTGGAATGGGGATACTTCCCACTAAGACGGGCTATCTCACTAGAAAAAACTTGTTATTAGAGCAAATTTCTGTTATAATAAAACAAGTTTCCACCCTTAGTGTAATGGATATCACGTAAGATTCCGGTTCTTGAGATGGGGGTTCGATTCCCTCAGGGTGGATGTAAACATCCTAAAAAGCCTTTAATAGGGCTTTTTGTTTATCCTGCCTCAAATTTGCCCCTAATACTCTTCGAAAATCTCTTCAAACCACGTCAACGTCGCCTTACCGTAGATATATGTAACTGACTTCGTCAGTCTTANNCTGCGGCTAGTTTCCTAGTTTGCTCTTTGATTTTCATTGAGTATAAAACTGAAAATCTCTGTCTAAAGAATGCCCAAATCCCCTCCAGTCCCGTTTTAGAGTGACTCAGGAGGCTTTTTTTGATATAATAAAAAGGACTGTTATCAGTTAGAAAGAGGTTGGTATGAAAGAATTACAAACTGTACTAAAGAACCATTTTGCAATCGAATTTGCAGACAAAAAGTTACTGGAGACTGCCTTTACTCATACGAGTTATGCCAATGAGCACCGCCTCTTAAAAATTTCACACAATGAACGCTTGGAATTTTTAGGAGACGCTGTTCTACAGTTATTGATTTCAGAATATCTATATAAAAAATATCCTAAAAAGCCTGAAGGTGACCTATCAAAACTCCGTGCTATGATTGTCCGTGAGGAGAGTTTAGCTGGTTTTGCGCGTGATTGCCAGTTTGACCAGTTTATCAAGTTGGGTAAAGGGGAAGAAAAATCTGGTGGTCGCAATCGTGACACCATTCTTGGTGATGCCTTTGAAGCCTTTCTTGGTGCCCTTCTTTTGGATAAGGATGTGGCCAAGGTCAAGGAATTTATCTACCAAGTTATGATTCCTAAGGTAGAAGCAGGCGAGTTTGAGATGATTACAGACTACAAAACCCATCTCCAAGAGTTACTTCAGGTCAATGGTGATGTGGCTATTCGTTATCAGGTGATTTCTGAAACAGGGCCTGCTCACGATAAGGTCTTTGATGTAGAAGTTCTTGTTGAAGGTAAGAGCATCGGTCAAGGCCAAGGTCGTTCTAAGAAATTAGCAGAGCAGGAAGCTGCCAAAAATGCCGTTGAGAAAGGGCTGGATTCATGTATTTAAAGGAAATCGAAATTCAGGGATTCAAGTCTTTTGCTGATAAGACCAAGGTCGTTTTTGACCAAGGTGTGACGGCAGTTGTTGGACCCAATGGATCTGGAAAGTCAAATATTACAGAAAGTCTGCGTTGGGCCTTGGGGGAGTCAAGTGTTAAGAGTCTCCGTGGCGGCAAGATGCCGGATGTCATTTTTGCTGGAACTGAAAGTCGCAAACCGCTCAATTATGCTTCTGTAGTTGTGACTCTGGATAATCAAGATGGATTTATCAAGGATGCTAGTCAAGAAATCAAGGTCGAGCGCCATATCTATCGTAGTGGAGATAGCGAATACAAGATTGACGGCAAGAAAGTCCGTCTGCGTGATATTCATGACCTTTTCTTGGATACAGGTTTGGGACGAGATTCCTTCTCCATCATTTCCCAAGGGAAGGTTGAGGAGATTTTTAATTCTAAGCCTGAGGAACGCCGAGCTATTTTTGAAGAAGCTGCAGGGGTTTTGAAATACAAGACTCGTCGCAAAGAAACTGAGAGTAAACTGCAGCAAACTCAGGATAATTTAGACCGCCTTGAAGACATTATCTACGAGTTGGATAATCAAATCAAGCCTCTTGAGAAGCAAGCTGAAAATGCTCGTAAGTTTTTAGATTTGGAAGGTCAACGCAAGATTATTTACTTGGATGTTTTAGTTGCTCAAATCAAGGAAAATAAGGCTGAACTAGACTCGACAGAAGAAGAGTTGGTACAGGTTCAGGAACTCTTGACAAGCTATTACCAAAAGCGTGAAAAATTAGAAGAAGAAAATCAGAATCTCAAGAAGCAACGCCAAGATTTACAGGCTGAAATGGCCAAAGACCAAGACAGTTTGATGGATTTGGCTAGTCTAATTAGTGATTTAGAGAGAAAATTAGCCCTATCGAAACTGGAATCTGAGCAAGTAGCCCTGAATCAACAGGAAGCACAAGCCCGTTTGGCTACTTTGGAAGATAAGAGAAAATCACTCAGCAAAGAAAAATCTGATAAGGAAAGCTCTTTGGCACTTTTAGAGGAAAATCTAGTCCAAAATAATCAAAAACTCAATCGACTAGAGGCTGAATTGCTGGCTTTTTCAGATGATCCTGATCAGATGATTGAGCTTTTGCGTGAACGCTTTGTAGCTCTTTTACAAGAAGAAGCGGATGTCTCAAACCAACTGACTCGTATTGAGAATGAGTTGGAAAATAGTCGTCAGCTTTCTCAAAAACAAGCAGATCAATTAGAAAAGCTGAAAGAACAGCTGGCTACAGCTAAAGAGAAGGCTAGTCAGCAAAAGGCGGAGCTTGAATCTGCTAAGGAGCAGGTTCAGAAATTACTGGCCGACTACCAAGCTATTGCCAAGGAGCAAGAGGAGCAGAAAGCTTCCTATCAAGCTCAACAAAGTCAACTCTTTGACCGTCTGGATAATCTCAAAAACAAGCAGGCCAGAGCTCAAAGTTTGGAAAATATCCTGAGAAATCATAGTAACTTTTATGCAGGTGTTAAGAGTGTCCTCCAAGAAAAAGACCGCCTTGGTGGGATTATTGGGGCAGTTAGTGAGCATCTGACTTTTGATGTTCATTATCAAACTGCCTTAGAGATTGCGCTTGGAGCAAGCAGTCAGCACATCATCGTAGAGGATGAGAACGCGGCGACTAAGGCGATTGATTTCCTAAAGCGCAACAGGGCTGGTCGCGCAACCTTCCTTCCGTTGACAACGATCAAGGCGCGTACGATTTCTAGTCAGAATCAAGATGCTATCGCTGCAAGTCCGGGATTTCTGGGCATGGCAGATGAGTTGGTGACATTCGATACTAGACTGGAAGCTATTTTCAAGAATTTACTAGCTACGACAGCGATTTTTGATACAGTAGAACATGCGCGTGAAGCTGCTCGACAAGTTCGTTATCAGGTTCGCATGGTGACATTGGATGGGACAGAGTTGCGTACAGGTGGTTCCTATGCAGGTGGAGCTAATCGCCAGAATAACAGCATTTTCATCAAGCCAGAACTGGAGCAATTACAAAAAGAAATTGCTGAAGAAGAAGCAAGTCTTCGTTCAGAAGAAGTGGCTTTGAAGACCTTACAAGACCAGATGGCTAGATTGACCGAATCATTAGAAGCCATCAAATCTCAAGGAGAGCAGGCTCGTATTCAGGAGCAGGGCTTATCCCTCTCTTATCAGCAAACCAGTCAACAAGTTGAAGAGCTAGAAACTCTTTGGAAACTTCAAGAAGAGGAATTAAATCGTCTTTCTGACGGAGATTGGCAAGCGGATAAGGAAAAATACCAAGAGCATCTTACTACTATCGCCAGTGACAAGCAAAATCTGGAAGCTGAGATTGAAGAGATTAAGTCTAACAAAAACGCCATCCAAGAACGTTATCAAAACTTGCAGGAAGAGCTAGCGCAAGCTCGCCTGCTTAAGACAGAACTGCAAGGGCAAAAACGTTATGAAGTGGCTGATATTGACCGTCTAGGCAAGGAATTGGATAATCTGAATATCGAACAAGAGGAAATCCAGCGTCTTCTTCAAGAAAAGGTTGACAATCTTGAGAAGGTTGATACAGAATTGCTCAGTCAACAGGCTGAAGAAGCCAAAAATCAGAAAACAAATCTCCAACAAGGTTTGATTCGCAAGCAGTTTGAATTGGATGATATTGAAGGTCAGCTGGATGATATTGCTAGTCATTTGGATCAGGCTCGCCAGCAGAATGAAGAGTGGATTCGCAAGCAAACACGTGCTGAAGCTAAGAAAGAAAAGGTTAGCGAGCGCTTACGTCATTTACAAGGTCAATTAACAGACCAGTACCAGATTAGCTATACTGAAGCACTAGAAAAGGCACATGAATTGGAAAACCTCAATCTGGCAGAGCAAGAAGTTAAGGATTTAGAGAAGGCTATTCGCTCACTGGGGCCTGTCAATTTGGATGCTATTGAACAGTACGAAGAAGTTCACAGCCGTCTGGATTTCCTCAATAGCCAGCGAAATGATATTTTGTCAGCGAAAAACCTGCTCCTTGAGACCATTACAGAGATGAATGATGAGGTCAAGGAACGCTTTAAATCAACTTTTGAAGCTATTCGTGAGTCCTTTAAAGTGACCTTCAAACAGATGTTTGGCGGAGGTCAGGCAGACTTGATATTGACTGAGGGTGACTTACTGACAGCTGGGGTTGAGATTTCAGTCCAACCACCAGGAAAGAAAATCCAGTCGCTTAATCTCATGAGTGGTGGGGAAAAAGCCTTATCAGCTCTTGCCTTGCTCTTCTCCATTATTCGTGTCAAGACCATTCCATTTGTCATCTTGGATGAGGTGGAAGCTGCGCTGGATGAAGCCAATGTTAAACGTTTTGGGGATTACCTCAATCGATTTGACAAGGACAGCCAGTTTATCGTTGTGACCCACCGTAAGGGAACCATGGCAGCGGCTGATTCTATCTATGGAGTGACCATGCAAGAATCAGGTGTCTCAAAAATTGTTTCGGTTAAGTTAAAAGATTTAGAAAGTATTGAAGGATGACAATTAAACTAGTAGCAACAGAAATCGGAATAAGTAAATTGATACAATAGCATATAAAGAAAGCCTTGAAATTTAGCTGATTTCAGGGCTTTTTAACTGTCTATTGCTATCAGGGTAAAATCATTAGAGATGTTGTGAGTTTATGGAGACACCCTTGATTTGTAAAATGTTAAATAGTAGAGAATCATTTCATCTATTCTTTGTTTACCAGTTTATCGAAATGGCTAGTATAGTGTAATTTTAACTTGTCTTCTCCTAAAATATCAAGCACTTGTATGGCCTGTTTCATTTTTTCAATTCCGCTATCTGAATGACGTTTAAATTCAAAGTAACCAGTTGCATAGAGAAAAACTGTCTGTTCATAAAAGTTTAATTCATTATCTAATAATGCTTTTATCTCGGAGATTAGATAAGTACAGTTTGAAAATTCTTCTTTACCTATGCTCAGGATTAGACAATTGATGGCCAGTTGAGTGACAATTCGCTTATTTGTTTTATTCAATGAAGAGTAGATGTAATTGTTCAACATTTCCTTTGTTAATAGGAAGTAGGAGTTGTAGTTTATTGTTCGTACACAGTTACCTAATAAAGTGATTTCATAGTAACCCCATTTTTCAACTTTGAAGAGATAATCTGTCAATTGAAGTAATTCTTTATTTGATGGAATAATGCTGGAATCCATTGTATGTAGAATGGATTTTATCATTGTTTTCTCGAACGAATTTAAAGTGTAATGTGATGAGTCAGAAAGTAGAGCGGCTATATTATTGATGTTTTGTGATGAATATTGCTTACGAATATATTGAACCAAATTAGCGAATAATTCAGTATTAGTATAATCTTCATCATGTAAAATAAGAAACTCATCTAAAGTAATGTGTAATTTGTCTAAAATATTGATAAGTCGAATACAAGATATCTCTGATTCCCCACGTTCGAATCTAGATATTTGAGATTTTGAAAGATGTTCATCTGCTACAGAGCATAGACTAATTTGTTTTCCTTTACGAACTTTTCTAAGTGTGATGCCAAGTTTTGATTTCATAATTTCCCATTTTCCCAACAAAAATTAAATCCGTTTTTATTTATTGTACAATAAATAAAAACGGAAAGGAAGTCCGAGTATGAAGAAAATTTCAAAATTTTTGCCGATTTTGGTTTTGGTGATGGATATTATCATAATTTTTGGTTAGTAAAAGATGAATTAGAAGGAATGTGGTATGATCAGCAATAAAATTTCATCAGAGTTAAAATATTATCTATATATCATTTTTACAAATTTACGATTTACTAGAATAGTAAATATTATCTTTATTGTCCAGTTTTTGGGATTATCTTTAGTACAATTTGCATTTTTTCAATCTATTTTTCTATTTTCTCAATTAGTTTCAGAGATTCCCTGCGGAATTTTAGGAGATAGATTTAGTAAGAAGAAAATCGTTCTATTGGGACTAGTTCTGTTATCAATTACTCCATTATTAACTCTTTCATCAATCTTGCTAATGAAGGACTATGTTTACTATGTTATTCTAGGGGCATTTGTTTTAGAAGGAGTAGGAAATGCTTTATTAAGTGGAGCTGATGATGCCTTGTTTTTTGAATCTCTAAGAAGTGAAGGCAAGGAGGAGAGTTATGGGAAAATAAGAGGAAAGTTACAATTAATCAGTGCTCTGACTTTGGGGATTGCTACATTTATAGGAGGTGGTTTGTATAGCATTACAAGATATTTACCATATTTTATTCAGTCTTTTACACTTATAGGTTCAATGATAATCATCATATCTATTCCAGATAATCAGAAAAACGCTATAGAAGATCTTAATCAAAATGGTGTTCCGAAATTTAAAGAATTATTTTCAGTTTTTCATAGGTTGCTAGAATCTACTAAAATTCTTTTCATGTTCGCTTTTACTACGGTTATTGTCTCAGCAATTAACGTAATGTTTGCTTTATTACCAGATTATTTTTCTAAAATAGGATTTTCTACATCTATTAATGGAGCTATGTTTATGATTTATAGTATCATTGGTGGCATAGTAGCAACTCAAGCTTATAAAATATCAAAAATAAGAGTTTCTAAATTAATTATGCTGCTATCATTGATACTAATGATTTCCATTATTTTTCAAATTTTGCCTTTCAATGCCACATTTATATTTAGTCTTCTACTGTTGTACATTATCATAGATATTCTTGATCCTATTATCATGGAGATGTTACATCTTTGGGTTGATGACAATTCAAGAGCAACAGTTATATCAGGACTATCCTTTTCAATTAGTCTTGTTACAATGTTGGTAAATCCGATAATTGGTGTAGGAATTCAAATATTTAATATGAGAATAACTATCTTATTGATTTCTAGTTTTATAATTGTAATGATATTAATCTCGTATATGTTAATAGAAAAAACTAAAAGGAGTAAAAAACATGAAAACAGAGAATAAGGCTTATTTAGGTGATTCCAGAGCTATGGAAGATGTCGAAAATGATTCTGTTGATTTAATAATCACTTCTCCACCATATTTTAATTTAGTTGATTATCAACACGATAATTAGATTGGGTTAATAGAAACATATAAAGGCTATATTTAGAGTCTAAATAGTGTTTGGGAAAGATGTAGTAAAATATTAAAAGAAACAGGAACAATTTGCATCAATATTTGCAGTTCTGTAGAAATTAGCAGAAAAAATCAAAATATGTATTACGATATCAAACATGAAATTGAAAAATTCTTTGCGGAGCATAATTTCTATATTGAAGGGACAATAATATGTAATTTGAATAATACTTCATATATCAAAAATCAAGTTGAAAAATATCCTTCAAGTTATTCGAATAATGAGTCTTTGATTCTAAATAACTATGAATACATATTGATTTTTAAGAAAAAGTCAGAATTTATAGTGTGGGATAGAAACATTGAGGGAACTAAATTTATTGACTGCATTTGGAATATACCTTGGGATTATTCTACAAGACCACCAGCTTTTTCAGAACAAATTGTCAATCAACTTATTGATATTTATTCTCTGGAAGGTGATGTTGTGTTGGATCCGTTTATGAGGCAAGCAACTACATCTTTGTGTGCTTTTAAGAAAAACAGAAAGTTCATTACTTATGAATTAAATCCAACCACTTATAAATTATGAAGAAACCTTTAAGACAATTCTGAAAGATGGGTATCTCGTCCTTGTTTTTTCGATTTTTATCAGATTAATTTCAACTTTTATTGGCATTGGAAGTTAGTTTGGGAATTTAGAAAAAATCCAGATATACCAAAGGGGTAAGCGATATTGGATAAAAATCAAGTGATAAAGTAGGGAGTTTATCAAGCGTCTAATCTCAAATGGATTAGGCGCTATTTGCTTTTTCTATGGTATAATAGAAGGTGGATTTATTAAGGAGTATGAAGAATTTATGATTAAACTAGTAGCAACGGATATGGACGGAACCTTCCTAGATGAGAATGGGCGCTTTGATATGGACCGCCTCAAGTCTCTCTTGGTTTCCTACAAGGAAAAAGGGACTTACTTTGCGGTGGCTTCGGGGCGCGGATTTCTATCCTTAGAAAAATTATTTGCTGATGTTCGTGATGACATTATTTTCATCGCGGAAAATGGCAGTTTAGTAGAGTATCAAGGTCAGGACTTGTATGAAGCGACCATGTCTCGTGACTTTTATCTGGCAACTTTTGAAAAGCTGAAAACGTCACCTTATGTAGATGTCAATAAACTGCTCTTGACGGGGAAAAAAGGCTCTTATGTGCTAGATACGGTTGATGAGACCTATTTGAAAGAGAGCCAGCACTATAATGAAAATATCCAAAAAGTAGCGAGTCTGGAAGATATTACAGATGACATTTTCAAATTTACAACCAACTTCACAGAAGAAACGCTGGAAGCTGGGGAAGCTTGGGTTAATGAACATGTTCCTGGTGTCAAGGCTATGACAACTGGCTTTGAATCTATTGATATTGTTCTGGACTATGTCGATAAGGGTGTGGCTATTGTTGAATTAGCTAAAAAACTTGGTATCACAATGGATCAGGTTATGGCTTTTGGAGACAATCTAAATGACTTGCATATGATGCAGGTTGTGGGACATCCTGTAGCTCCTGAAAATGCACGACCTGAAATTTTAGAATTAGCAGAGACAGTGATTGGTCACCATAAGGACCAGTCGGTTATAGCTTATATGGAGGGCTTATAATGGCAGATATAAAATTGATTGCATTGGACTTAGACGGGACCTTGCTGACTACTGATAAAAGGCTGACGGATTGTACCAAGGCAACTTTGAAAGCTGCGCGTGATCGTGGTATCAAGGTCGTATTGACAACTGGTCGTCCCTTAAAAGCTATGGATTTCTTTCTCCATGAACTAGGGACTGACGGCCAGGAAGATGAGTATACGATTACCTTTAATGGTGGTTTGGTTCAGAAAAATACGGGTGAGATTCTTGATAAGATAGTCTTTTCGATTGATGATGTGACTCGAATTTACGAGGAAACTGAAAAACTAGGAATCCCCTTATACGCCATTTCAGAAGGAACAGTTTATCAGCTTCAGTCTGACCAAGAAAGTTTATATGCCCAGTTAAACCCGACTCTAACGTTTATTCCAACTGCTTTTGAAGACTTGTCTAGTCAGATGACCTACAATAAATGTGTGACTGCATTTCATCAGGAACCTTTGGATGCAGCTATTCAGAAGATTTCACCAGAATTATACGACCAATATGAAATCTTTAAATCACGTGAAATGTTGCTAGAGTGGTCACCAAAGAATGTTCATAAAGCAACAGGCTTGGCAAAACTAATCAGCCATCTTGGAATCGACCAAAGTCAAGTTATGGCTTGTGGTGACGAGGCCAATGACCTCTCGATGATTGAATGGGCAGGGCTCGGTGTTGCCATGCAAAACGCTGTTCCTGAAGTCAAGGCAGCCGCAAATGTGGTAACTCCAATGACTAATGATGAGGAAGCTGTCGCCTGGGCTATCGAAGAATATGTGCTAAAGGAGAACTAAGATATGGGATTATTTGACCGTCTATTCGGAAAAAAAGAAGAACCTAAAATCGAAGAAGTTGTAAAAGAAGCTCTGGAAAATCTTGATTTGTCTGAAGATGTTGAGCCTGTCTTAACAGAAGCTCAGGAAGTTCCTCAAGAAGAAGCAGAGGTTGAAAGTTCTGAAGAAACTCTGCTCCAAGAAGAGGATAATCAAGAGACAGTTGAAGAAAGTATGGATTCAAAGCCAACTGTAGAGGTTTCTCAAGAAGAAATAGAAGAATTTCCAAACTCAGAAGAAGTCTCAGAGGGAGATAATCCTGAGCACGAACGAACTGTAGAAGAAAATAGTTCTGAAGTGCTTGAACCAGAAACGCTTCAAGCAGAAGAAACCGTTCAGGAAAAATATGACCGTAGTCTCAAGAAAACTCGTACAGGATTTGGTGCCCGCTTGAACGCCTTCTTTGCTAACTTCCGCTCTGTTGACGAAGAATTTTTCGAGGAACTAGAAGAACTGCTCATCATGAGTGACGTTGGTGTCCAGGTGGCTTCTAACTTAACCGAGGAGCTACGCTACGAAGCCAAGCTAGAAAACGCCAAGAAACCCGACGCACTACGCCGTGTGATCATTGAGAAATTGGTTGAGCTTTATGAAAAGGATGGAAACTATGATGAAAGTATCCACTTCCAAGATGGCTTGACAGTCATGCTCTTTGTTGGTGTTAATGGTGTTGGGAAAACAACTTCTATTGGGAAACTAGCCCACCGCTACAAACAAGCAGGTAAGAAGGTCATGCTGGTTGCGGCAGATACCTTCCGTGCAGGGGCAGTAGCCCAGCTTGCTGAATGGGGCCGTCGTGTGGACGTTCCAGTGGTGACTGGACCTGAAAAAGCTGACCCAGCCAGTGTGGTCTTTGATGGCATGGAACGTGCCGTAGCTGAAGGTATCGATATTCTCATGATTGATACTGCTGGTCGTTTGCAAAACAAGGACAACCTCATGGCTGAGTTGGAAAAGATTGGTCGTATCATTAAACGTGTTGTTCCAGAGGCCCCCCATGAAACCTTCTTGGCTCTTGATGCATCAACAGGTCAAAACGCTCTTGTACAGGCCAAAGAATTTTCGAAAATCACGCCATTAACTGGAATTGTCTTGACTAAGATTGACGGAACTGCTCGAGGTGGTGTTGTTCTAGCCATCCGAGAAGAACTCAATATTCCTGTAAAATTGATTGGTTTTGGTGAAAAAATCGATGATATTGGAGAGTTTAACTCAGAAAACTTTATGAAAGGTCTCTTGGAAGGCTTAATCTAACCAGAAACAAAAATCCTGCAAGGCATAAACTTGCAGGAAATTTTTTTATTCTAAACGACCATCTTGACGATAGGCAATATCTGGTTGCCAAGTCCATTTGGCACCGAATTTTTCAAGTAAGTCAAAGCTAGCTTGAGGTCCCATGCTCCCAGCTTTATAATCATGAAGTGGGGCACCATTTTCAGCCCAGAGCTCTTCGATACGGTCAATCAATTTCCATGAGGCACCAACCTCATCCCAGTGGCTAAAGTTAGTTGAGTTGTTATTTAGGACATCATAAATCAATTTCTCGTATGGTTCTGGAGAAGCACCAGTTGCGGTTGCATCTGTACGGTAATCAAGTGAGTTAGGAGCCAAGTTAAATTCTTCTCCTACCTGCTTCCCATTTAGGCTAAGAGAGAAGCCTTCTGTTGGTTGGATATAGATGGTCAAAATGTTTGGAGCAAGTGGTTCTCCAAAGATAGAATCCATTTGTTTAAAGACGATGTTGACATGAGTTCCTTTTTCAGTTAGTCGTTTACCTGTACGGAAAAAGAAAGGAACACCACGGAATCGATCGCTGTCTACAAAGAAAGCACCAGATGCAAAGGTTTCAGTTGTAGAGTATGGATTCACATTTGGCTCGCTACGATAAGAGATGTATTTCATGCCATCAATCTTACCAGAACGATATTGACCACGGATAAAGTGTTCTTTAAGTTCTTCATCAGTTGGATGATAGAGATTTTTAAAGACCTTAATCTTTTCAGCACGAATCTCGTCTTTTGTGAAGCTGGCTGGCTTGTCCATGGCAAGCAGAGAAAGAAGTTGTAGAGTATGGTTTTGTACCATGTCGCGGAGGGCACCAGATTGGTCATAGTAGCCACCACGTTCTTCTACCCCCAAGCGCTCTGCAAAGGTAATTTGAACATTGTCGATAAAGTCCTTGTTCCAAACGTTTTCAAAAATCAGGTTGGCAAAGCGAACTGCAAAGATACTTTGAATCATTTCCTTACCAAGATAATGGTCGATACGGAAAATTTGTTCTTCGTTAAATGTCGCTAGGAGCTCGTCATTCAACTTGCTTGCAGTTGCGTAATCTGTACCAAATGGTTTTTCAACGATTAAGCGTTCAAAACCTTTACCATCCACAATGTTTTCAGACTTGAGGTGTTTGGCAATGGTTCCAAAGAATTGAGGAGCCATAGACAAGAAGAAGAACTTGTTGTGTTCAGCTTGGTACTTGTCATTTAATTCAGCCTGTAATTGACGTAGAGCAATGTAGTGTTCTGTATCATTGACATCATGACTTTGATAGTAGAAGTGGCTAGCGAATTCTTGAGCCTGTTCGGTACTATCTGCCAAATCAAGGATCGATTCGACGACAACAGATTCAAAATATTCCTTGCTCCAAGGACGACGGGCAGTTCCAATGACGGCAAAATGTTTGGAAAGATTGCCGGATTTATATAGTCTAAATAGGGAAGGGTAGAGCTTGCGTTTAGCCAGGTCTCCACTCGCACCGAAAATTGTAACAATAACCTTAGATGACATCTAGCTACCTAATTTCTATTTTTATTCCTAGTCTTGCTAGGTATGAGGAAACCTCATTTCATAAACTTAATTCTAACATAATTTTCCGAAAAATCAAAAAATCCAATACGAGGTAGAAAAAAACTGCAAGGAAATCCTTACAGTTTGAGTTTAAACGTTTAAGACCTTGTCCAAGAACTCTTTCAGACGTGGGTGCTGTGGGTTATCAAAGATTTGATCAGGTGTTCCGTCTTCAAGGAATTCACCATCTGCAGTAAAGATAACTCGGTTGGCAACCTGACGAGCAAATCCCATCTCATGGGTTACGATAATCATGGTCATGCCTTGTTTAGCCAAGTCTTTCATAACGTTTAGTACGTCTCCGACCATCTCAGGGTCAAGGGCAGAAGTTGGTTCATCAAAGAGCATGATGTCTGGATTCATTGCAAGTCCACGAGCGATGGCTACACGTTGTTTTTGACCACCTGACAGGCTATCTGGACAGGCCTTAGCCTTATCTGCTAGCCCAACCTTGTCAAGCAACTCCATTCCCAATTTTTCAGCTTCTTCCTTAGTCATCAACTTGTGCTCAATAGGAGCAAAGGTGATGTTGTCCAAAACAGACATATGTGGGAAGAGGTTGAAGTGTTGGAAAACCATTCCGATATTTTCACGTACGTGGTCAACGTTGGTTGTTTTTTCAGTTAAGTCATAACCGTTCACAGTGATGTGACCGCTAGTAACTTCTTCCAAGAGATTTAGGCTACGGAGGAAAGTTGACTTACCAGAACCTGAAGGACCAATGATACAAACAACATCTCCTTCATAGAACTTGGTCGTAATTCCTTTTAAAACTTCATTTTTTCCGTAGCTTTTGTGTAAATCATTTACATCAATTTTTAGTTTTGCCATTAACGAATCCTCTTTTCTAAGCGTTTCGCTAGTTTAGTCAAAAGTGTGATAATTACAAGATAGAAGATAGCAAGGATTGCATACATCTTGAAACTTTGGTAGTTACGGGCAATGATAATCTTACCAGTTTGGAAGAGTTCCACCAAACCGATAGCAGATACGATAGTTGTATCTTTCAGAGCGATAACGAATTGGTTAACAAAGTTTGGCAACATCAATTTAGTTGCTTGTGGCAAGATAATCTTACGCATGGTTTTTCCATAAGAAATCCCCAAGCTTCGGCTGGCTTCCATTTGACCAACCGGAACGGCCTGAATACCACCACGAACGATTTCAGCGATATAAGCAGCCGCATTGAGTGAGAGGGCAATGGTACCAGCTACAAAGTCGTTAATTGGACTTTGTTGACCTGTGATAGACTCGATGAAGTTTGGAATTCCCCAGAAGATGAAGGCTGCAAGAATCATCAATGGAATACCACGAATAACGTCAACGAAAATCTCAGAAATCACACGAAGAGATTTGTATGGGCTAACGCTAAACATACCGAAGATAATCCCTATAACAATAGCAATAGCAAATGAGATAAGAGCTAGAGCAAGAGTGATACCAAGCCCGCTAAGGAGTTGTTTGTAGTTGTTTTGAAGCAGACCCCAGATAGTTGTCTCATCAACAGTGCTTGTTGAAGCGGTTGAAGACTCACTAGCTAGGTATTTATCAAGAATCTTTTGGAATTCTCCGTTTGCTTTAAGGTTTGCAAGTCCGTTATTGAACATTTCAATCAATTCTGGATTTGCTCCTTTTTTAACGGCAAAGGCTGTTTCACCAATTGGAGTTCCAGCGATTGGGGTTTTCAATTTTTGGCCTTGGCTGATAGAATATTTGAGAACAGGCTCATCATCCATAACGGCATCGATGGCACCAGTGTTTAAACTGTCATACATTGACGAACCATCAGCGAAGGTTTTGATTTTGTAGCCGTATTTGCTTTGATTTTCTGTTAGGAAGGTTTGAGAAGCAGTTCCGTTTTTAACACCAACTGTCTTTCCTTTTAGATCTTCATAAGAAGCAATATTGCTTGATTCTTTGACACCAAGAATGGTATTAGCAGTGTAGTATGATTCTGAGAAGTCAAAAGTTGCCTTACGAGCATCTGTGACAGACATACCAGCAATGATACCATCAGCTTGTCCAGCTTGGACAGCACTGATAGCAGCATCAAAACCAGGGTTGGTGATTTCAATTTCAAAACCTTGGTCTTTAGCGATTGCTTTAATCAATTCCATATCAATACCAGTGTATTGGTTGCTTGAATTTTGGAAAACAAAAGGTGCAAAAGAAGAATCGCTGGCAATGATGTATTTAGCCTTAACAGGAATGGCTTTGAAGCCTGCAAGAGTAGTTGTAGTTGGCACTGCTGAAGATGATGAAGCAGTCCATTTCTTGATAATTTTATCAAGACTACCATCTTTTTTCATTTCAGCCAAGGCTTGGTTAAATTCAGTAACCAGGTGCTCGTATTTACTTCCTTTTTTCACACCGAAAGCAAAACTTCCTACAGCTTCACCATCCATTTCAATATGGAGGTCTTGACCTTGGTTAATGGCATATTCGATAACAGGTTTGTCATCCATCATGGCATCGATGGCACCAGCACTCAAGCTGTTGTTCATTAAATCACCAGTGTCAAATGTTTTAATAGTAAAGCCGTATTTATCTTTGATTGTTTCAAGGAAACGTTGAGCGGCAGTTCCGTTTTTAACACCAACGGTTTTGCCAGTTAATTGGTCGTACTTGCTAATTTTGTGTGACTTTGTAGTAGCAATGACAACTTTTGTATCATAGTAAGTATCAGACATGGTGAAGACTTTTTCACGTTCTTTAGTCTTTGTCATCCCTGCCATGATAGCGTCGGCTTGCCCAGCTTGAACCGCATTGACTGCTGCGTCAAATCCAGGATAGGACATCTGAATGTTCCAGCCTTTAATCTCAGCGACTTTGTTAATAATGTCAACATCAATTCCTTTATAAGTTTGATCTGAATCTTTAAACTCAAAAGGTGCATAGGCGGTATCAGAAACAATCTTAATCGTTTCTGCTTTGGCAATACCTAGTGAGAAAATTGGGAATAAAATTAGCAAAAATGCTAGAAATTTTTTCTTCATTTTTAGTCTCCTTTTCCGAATATTCTCTCATTATATCAGAAAAAGTAAAAAAAGGCAAATTTTTATATTTTTCGTGTCAGAAAATATAACATTGATTTTTCCTTTTCTTTCTTGAATTGCTATTAAAAAGTGCTATAATAATAGTGTATATAGAAGAAAAGAGGACGGGGATATGAAGAACAAAAGAATATTTAAAGACTTCCAAGCTTCAAAAATGAGTTTAAACATTTACACAAGCCCCTTGTTAGCTCTATTTTTCGTCTATATATCTGAGTTCATATCTTCTCTATTTTTTGGCCTTAGTTTTTTAGCATTGATCGGGCTATTTAGCAATCTTGGTATGGGTGGTCAAAGAATTTCAGATTTCCTTCAAATGTTATTTCAGAATTTATCTGATAAAACAAGTGACATCCATTTAATATTTGAATTATTGTCCTTTGGTTTTATCATCTTAACTGTGTTTAGATGGACTAGAAAAGTAGAGAAAAGACCGATTCGAACCTTGGGATTCTATAAAGAAAATTTTTTAAGTGCCTTATTTAAAGGATACGGTCTTGGTCTATCCCTCTTTATACTTGCTTTGGCTGGACTAGTAGCCTTGGGGCAGTATCAATTTGACTCCATTCACTTGGATACTTATTCGCTAGCTTTTACTTTATTTACAATACCTTTTTGGATTTTACAAGGAACGGCAGAAGAATTGGTTACTCGTGCTTGGCTGATTCCACAATTGGCTAAGAGAACTAATCTTAAAGTCGCTATTATCATATCTAGTAGTCTCTTTACCTTACTTCATTTAGGAAATCCAGGCATAACTTTCTTATCTGCAATTGATCTCTTTTTATTCGGAGTTGCCATGTCCCTATATCTTCTTAAAACAGATACTATATGGGGTATAGGTGGTATTCATGGAGCCTGGAATTTTGCTCAGGGCAATCTCTTTGAGATTTTAGTTAGTGGTCAGCCGTCAGGAACATCGCTGATGACCTTTTTACCACAAGGCAATCAAGACTGGCTATCTGGTGGGTCTTTTGGTATTGAGGGATCCATCGTGTCCAGTATTATTTTGTTTCTGCTGATTCTTTATCTCGCTTATCAATTAAAGAAAGAAAATGAAAGGATGTGACTTCGGTCCGTCCTTTTCTTCGTGAAAATGCTACAAGTATGCTAAAATAGGAATAGCACATGGAGAGAGGATTCTTATGATCAATCGCATTACAGATAATCAATTTAAACTAGTATCAAAATATCAACCATCAGGAGATCAACCCCAAGCTATCGAGCAGTTGGTTGATAATATCGAGGGTGGAGAAAAAGCTCAGATTCTGATGGGGGCGACTGGAACAGGGAAGACCTATACCATGAGTCAGGTCATTTCCAAAGTCAATAAACCAACTCTGGTCATCGCCCACAATAAAACTCTGGCAGGACAGCTCTATGGGGAGTTTAAGGAATTTTTCCCTGAAAATGCAGTTGAGTACTTTGTGTCTTACTATGATTATTACCAACCTGAGGCCTATGTCCCTTCTAGCGATACCTATATTGAGAAGGACAGCTCTGTCAATGACGAGATTGACAAGCTTCGTCACTCAGCAACTTCGGCTCTTTTGGAGCGCAATGATGTTATTGTCGTGGCCTCAGTCTCTTGTATCTATGGTTTGGGTTCGCCCAAGGAATACGCTGATAGTGTCGTGAGTCTCCGTCCAGGTCTTGAAATTTCTCGTGATAAACTCTTGAATGACTTGGTTGATATCCAGTTTGAACGTAATGATATTGATTTCCAACGGGGAAGATTTCGTGTGCGTGGGGATGTGGTGGAGATTTTCCCAGCATCTCGTGATGAACATGCCTTTCGAGTAGAATTTTTTGGAGACGAAATTGATCGTATTCGTGAGGTTGAGGCTCTGACTGGTCAGGTATTGGGAGAAGTGGATCATTTAGCGATTTTCCCTGCGACTCACTTTGTGACCAATGACGATCATATGGAGGATGCTATTGCCAAGATTCAAGCAGAATTAGAAGAGCAACTAGCTGTCTTTGAAAAGCAAGGCAAACTGCTTGAAGCCCAGCGCTTGAAACAGCGGACAGAGTACGATATTGAAATGCTGCGCGAGATGGGCTATACCAATGGGGTTGAAAACTATTCACGCCACATGGATGGACGGAGTGAGGGTGAGCCTCCTTATACGCTTCTCGACTTCTTCCCAGATGATTTTTTGATTATGATTGACGAGAGTCATATGACTATGGGACAAATAAAAGGCATGTACAATGGAGACCGTTCGCGTAAGGAAATGCTGGTTAATTATGGTTTTCGTTTGCCGTCTGCTCTGGACAATCGTCCTCTCCGTCGTGAAGAGTTTGAAAGCCATGTCCATCAGATTGTTTACGTTTCAGCGACACCGGGCGACTATGAAAATGAACAGACCGAGACAGTAATTGAGCAAATCATTCGTCCAACGGGACTCTTGGATCCTGAGGTGGAAGTCCGTCCGACTATGGGACAGATTGATGACCTTTTGGGTGAAATCAATGCCCGTGTTGAAAAGAACGAACGAACCTTTATCACAACTTTGACTAAGAAAATGGCAGAAGACTTGACTGACTACTTCAAGGAAATGGGCATCAAGGTCAAGTACATGCACTCGGATATCAAGACTTTGGAACGGACGGAGATCATCCGTGACCTGCGCTTGGGTGTCTTTGATGTCTTGGTCGGAATCAACCTCCTTCGTGAAGGAATTGACGTTCCTGAAGTGAGCCTCGTAGCGATTCTCGATGCTGACAAGGAAGGTTTCCTTCGTAACGAGCGTGGACTCATCCAGACCATTGGGCGTGCCGCCCGTAACAGTGAAGGTCATGTCATCATGTATGCTGACACCGTTACCCAGTCTATGCAACGTGCTATCGATGAAACTGCCCGCCGTCGGAAAATCCAGATGGCCTATAATGAAGAACATGGTATCGTTCCACAAACCATCAAGAAAGAAATTCGTGACCTGATTGCCGTGACCAAGGTAGTTGCTAAGGAAGAGGACAAGGAAATCGATATCAATAGCCTAAACAAACAAGAGCGCAAAGAACTTGTTAAGAAACTCGAAAAACAAATGCAAGAAGCCGTTGAAGTGCTTGACTTTGAACTAGCAGCTCAGATTCGTGATATGATGCTGGAAGTCAAGGCCTTGGATTAGGGGAATAGTATGATTTATTTAAGAAAGTTAAAGAAAGAAGATTTGATGTCTTTATGGGAAATGGCTTATTCACAGCTTAATCCAGTTTGGAAACAGTATGATGCTCCCTATTATGATGATTATCAGTATTTTTCAAATTTTAAAGAATTCGAACTACAAAAATCAGAATCCATTTTAAGCCACTCAAATCGCCTTGGTATTTTTGTTGATGATAAACTAGTTGGGACTGTTTCGCGTTATTGGGTATGTAAAGAAACAAGATGGATGGAATTGGGAATTGGTATTTATGATAAAAAATTCTGGAACACTGGTATTGGGAAAGTTGCTATGTTGCAGTGGATAGATAGGACGTTTCAGGATTACTTGGAGTTGGAGCATCTGGGTTTGACAACTTGGTCAGGAAATATTGGTATGATGAAACTTGCTGAAAAATTAAGAATGAAAAAAGAAGCTCATATTCCAAAAGTTCGTTATTATCAAGGTAAATATTTTGACAGTATTAAATATGGTATTTTGAGAGAAGACTGGGAGAAAATAAATGACGGTTATTATCAAATCAATGGAAACTCCTGAAGAGATAGAAGGTAAATCCTTCGTTCACTGGCAAACGTGGAGAGAGGCTTATGATGACCTTTTGCCTGCGGAATTTCAGGAGACAATGACATTAGAAAGATGTCGACTCTTTAGTCAAAAGTATCCAGAAAATACATTGATTGCGATGGATGGTGTGAAGATAGTTGGTTTTATAAGTTATGGCAACTGTCGTGATGAGACTATTCAAGCTGGTGAAATTATTGCTTTATATGTTTTAAAAGACTATTATGGAAAAGGAATCGCACAAAAGTTAGTGAAAGCAGCTTTGACTGATCTTAATCATTTTTCTGAAATTTTCTTATGGGTATTGAAAGATAACAAGCGCGCCATTGCTTTCTATCAAAAAATGGGTTTTACTTTTGATGGACAAGAAAAAATACTTGAACTTGGAAAGCCTATAAAGGAAAAACGGATGGTATTCTATTCTAAATAATTCTCAAAAGTAAAAGCTAATATGGTACCAAGTCTGAAAATTTAATAAATTAGAAAGCGAGTAAATTTATGTCCCGTTCCCAATTAACGATTTTAACAAATATTTGTCTGATTGAAGACCTCGAAACTCAGCGCGTGGTGATGCAGTATCGCTCTCCTGAAACCAATCGCTGGTCTGGTTATGCCTTTCCAGGAGGCCATGTAGAAAATGGCGAGTCTTTCGCGGAGTCTGTCATTCGTGAAATCTACGAAGAAACAGGATTGACTATCCAAAATCCTCAACTAGTCGGTATCAAGAACTGGCCACTAGATACAGGCGGGCGCTACATTGTCGTTTGTTATAAGGCAACTGAGTTCTCTGGTACCCTTCAATCTTCAGAAGAGGGAGAAGTTTCTTGGGTGCAAAAAGACCAGATTCCAAACTTGGATCTGGCCTATGATATGTTACCTTTGATGGAGATGATGGACGCTCCTGACAAGTCAGAGTTTTTCTACCGCCACCGTACAGAAGACGATTGGGAAAAGAAAATTTTCTAATCCTTTACTAAATAACCGAGCTGATCCAAGGCCTCCTCGATATATTGGAGGTCTTGTTGCGTTTCCTGTCTAATAGTAATAGAAGATTAGGAAAAAATATATGTACTCTGAAATAAATTTAAAATATTTTTAGAAAAGTATTGACAAATCAAAAGAAAACGTTTACTATAGAATAAGGGAACGGTTCCACAACGTGAGAAGGAGGAGTGATGACTACAATAAAACAGGTTGCTGAAGAAGCTGGAGTATCAAAATCAACGGTTTCAAGATATATATCAAAAAAAGGTTATGTTGGAGATGATGCGAGAGAGAAAATAAAAAATGCGATTAAAAAATTAAATTACACACCAAATGTATTAGCACAATCTTTGAAAACCAAAAAAAACCAAATAGTAGGACTCTTATTGCCAGATATTTCAAATCCCTTCTTCCCAAGATTGGTTCGAGGCGCTGAATCATATTTGAAAGATAAAGGTTATAGAATTATGGTTGGTACGATTTCAGACCAAGAATCTTTGAGTGAATATGTTAACTTGCTGTTGAAAACAAATGCTGCTGGCATTATTACTACACATGATTTCACAAAAGAATATCCAGATTTATCATTACCTGTTGTTGTGGTTGACCGAATTAGTAAAGATACAGGTTACGGTGTTTTTTCTGATAATCAGTCAGGTGGTCGTTTGGCTGCTGAAGCAATCTGTAATGCAGGTGCTAAACAAGTTCTGATTATTAAAGTTTTAGATGATAAAGCTGAGAACATTGCGGAACGATTTGAAGCAAGTTTAAACTATTTGAGGAATAAATCTTTAGAGATTCGTATTGAAGAAAGTGAAACATTTGAGTTTGAAAAAATTCAAAAAGAAGCTAAAGAGAATCTAAAAAGAAATCCAAATATTGATAGTATTATAGCACCTTCTGATATTCATGCGATAGCTTATATTCATGAAATTTTAGCAATTGGTAAAAAAATTCCAGATGATATTCAAATAATTGGTTATGATGATATTGTACTTAGTCAATTTATTTACCCTTCTTTATCAACTATTCACCAATCATCATATAAAATGGGAGAACAGGCTGCAAAACTAATCTATAATATGGCAAATAAGTTCTCTATAGATGAAGCTAAAATTAAACTACCTGTTAGATACGTAGAAAGAAATACATTAAGGAGAAAGTAATGAGTAAAATTGTTGTTGTTGGAAGTATTTCAATGGACTTAGTTATGAGAACAAAAAGGATTCCAGAAGGAGGTGAAACAATTTTTGGGGATTCATTTAATATAGTTCCAGGTGGAAAAGGTGCAAATCAAGCTGTAGCTATTGGTAGATTATCCAGTGTAGAAGATAATATTTACATATTTGGAAACGTCGGAGAAGATATTTTTTCAGCAGATTTATTAAGTAATCTGCAAAATAATAATATTTCTACAGAATATGTGGGAACGGTACCACAATCTACAGGAGTTGCACAAATTACTTTATATGGAGGTGATAATAGGATTATTTATTATCCCGGAGCGAATAATTTAGTTAAAACAAATGATTGGAAAAATGAGTGGGAATTGATTAGTGATGCAAGTATTGTTGTATTACAGAATGAAATACCACATGAAGCCAACCTATCTATAGCTAAATTTTGTCAAGAAAATCAAGTTAAGGTGCTTTACAATCCTGCACCAGCTAGAGAAACAGACATAGAGATGATTCCTTTTTGTGATTTTATTACTCCTAATGAGCATGAATGTTCAGAGCTTTTTCTAGATAAGAAATTAGAAGAAATTATTAAAATTTATCCTAATAAAATGATTGTGACATTAGGAGTTGAAGGTTCCATTTATTATGATGGGGCAGTAGTTCAGAAGATTCCTGCTATAAAAGCAGAAGTAGTTGATACTACAGGAGCAGGAGATACATTTAATGGTGCTTTTGCTTATGCTATCTCAAAAGGAAAAGAGATGAATGTTGCATTGTCCTTTGCAACGATTGCTTCACATCTTTCTGTTCAAAGATTTGGAGCGCAAGGAGGCATGCCGAGTTTGAAAGAAATAAAGGAGCATTCAGGATATGAAGAAATATGGGATTTTAAATAGTAATATAGCAAAACTAGCTGATGATTTAGGTCATATGGATTTGGTTTGTATCGGAGATTTAGGATTGCCAGTTCCAAAAGGTGTTGATAAAATTGATTTAGCATTAAGAAAAGGTAGTCCAAGTTTTTTAGAAGTTTTAAAAGAATATTCAGATCATGTACTTATTGAAAAAATTTTCTTAGCAGAAGAAATTAAGGAAAAAAACAAAGAACAGTGGCAAGCAGTTTTAGATCTTTTAGAATCGAATATAATTATTGAATATATTAGTCACGAAGAATTGAAAGCTATGAATACTAAAGTTAAGGCAGTTATTCGCACTGGGGAAGATACACCATATTCGAATATAATCTTGCAATCAGGAGTTATTATTTAGAAGGGGGTTGCCTATGAAAATTGAAATGAAGAACATTTCAAAATCTTTTGGGAATAATCGTGTTTTAGAAAGTATTGATTTGGTTCTTAATTCAGGAGAAGTTCATGCTTTAATGGGAGAGAATGGTGCAGGCAAATCAACCTTAATGAATATTTTAACTGGACTTTTTCCAGCTACTTCAGGAACTATTTTTATTGATGGAAAAGAAAAAACATTTTCTAATCCTCAAGAGGCAGAACGGTTTGGACTGAGTTTTATTCATCAAGAAATGAATACTTGGCCAGATATGACTGTACTTGATAATCTTTTTTTAGGAAGAGAAATAAAAAATTCGATTGGGTTTTTAGATAAAGCTAGTATGGAAAGGAAAGCTAAAGAAGCATTTAAACGTCTTAATATCTCTATTCCTCTTGATGCAATCATTGGTCAATTATCAGTCGGACAACAACAAATGATAGAAATAGCAAAATGTTTATTATCAGAAGTTTCCTTGTTAATTATGGATGAACCCACAGCAGCTTTAACTGATCGTGAAACTGAAACACTTTTTAAAGTGATAGAAGGATTAAAATCTGATGGTGTAGGTATTGTGTATATTTCACATCGGATGGAAGAAATCTTTAAGATTACAGATCTTATAACTGTTATGAGGGATGGGTTTGTAATTGATACCAAGAAAACGAAGTTAACCAATGCGGATGAATTAGTTCAGAAGATGGTAGGTCGTGAATTAGAAGATTATTATCCAGAAAAAAAGGCTGAGATTGGGAATATTGTTTTTCAAGCTAAGAATCTTTCTGGTGATGCTTTTACGGATATTTCTTTCTATGTACGTCAAGGGGAAATTCTTGGTTTTTCTGGTTTGATGGGTGCTGGTCGTACTGAAATAATGCGAGCAATTTTTGGAATTGATTCTTTAAAATCTGGTCAAATTATAATAAACGAAGAACAACTGATAATTAAAAATCCTTTTGAAGCAATTAAGCATGGAATTGGTTTCTTAACAGAAGATCGTAAAGATGAGGGATTGATTTTAGATTTTTCTATTAAAGATAATATGACTTTACCTAGTACTCGAGATTTTGTTAAAAATGGTATTTTTGATAATAAAACAAGTGATATATTTGTACAACGTTTAATTGATAGGCTACGAATTAAATCAGGTTATCCAGATAAGGAAGTTGGAACACTTTCTGGTGGTAATCAACAGAAAGTAGTTTTAGCAAAATGGATAGGTATTGCACCAAAAGTACTGATTTTAGATGAGCCAACTCGTGGGGTAGATGTTGGTGCTAAGCGTGAAATTTACCAATTAATGAATGAATTGGCTGAACGAGGTGTACCGATTATTATGGTCTCTTCAGATTTACCAGAAGTGATTGGAGTCAGTGATCGCATTATGGTCATGCATGAAGGTAGAATTAGTGGGGAATTAACACGTCGAGAAGCTACACAAGAAAAAGTTATGCAACTAGCTACAGGAGGACAATAGTGTGAAAAATACTATGAAGTATATGTCAGAATTGACAACAGTAATAGCATTGATAATTTTAATGGCTGTCATCACTATTATCAATTCAAATTTTTTAACAGCAAATAATCTGTTAAATTTACTATTGCAAGTAACATCAAATGCACTGATCGCTTTTGGAATGACCTTTGTTATTCTAACAGGTGGAATCGATTTATCAGTAGGATCAATTTTAGCCTTATCCAGTGCGCTAACAGCAGGTTTATTAGGATCTGGAATGCCTGTTACGTTAGCAATTCTCATCTCTTTAATTTTGGGTTGCATTCTAGGTATGATGAATGGGTTATTGATTTCCTACGGGAAATTAGCTCCATTTATCGTCACTTTAGCGACTATGACTATTTTTAGGGGAGCAACACTTGTTTATACAAATGGGAATCCTATTACAAAAGGATTAAGTGATACATTCTTATTTCAATTTTTGGGGCAAGGTTACATAGTAGGAATTCCATTTCCTGTAATTATTATGTTTATTGTATTTATTGTTTTATATGTTTTACTTCATAAAACAGCATTTGGTAAATCTGTATATGCTATAGGGGGGAATGAAAAAGCAGCATATATATCAGGTGTGAAATTAAATAAAGTGAAAATTATCATTTATTCAATATCAGGTATGATGGCTTCAATTTCTGGATTGATTATAACATCACGCTTAAGTTCTGCTCAACCAACAGCAGGTGCTAGTTATGAAATGGATGCTATTGCAGCTGTTGTTCTTGGGGGAACCTCATTATCAGGAGGTAAAGGTCGTATACTGGGGACCTTAATAGGTGCTTTAATTATTGGGGTTTTGAATAATGGACTTAATATTATCGGTGTGTCAGCATTTTGGCAACAAGTAGTAAAAGGAGTTGTAATCTTAATTGCTGTTCTGATTGATCGTTTTAAAGTTGTAAAACAGTAGAATCATTTTCAATTTTTTTGGAAATAGCAACAATTTATTAGATGACGTACAATAATCGGGATGGAAACTATCCCTATAGATATATATTACGAGGAGTAATAACATGAAAATTATTAAAAAAATTAGCATTTTTGCTTTGTTTGTAACATTTATTTTTGCTTTAGCAGCTTGTGGAAAAACTGGTTTAGGAAATTCATCAAATGATAATAAATCTACGACTCAAAAGTCGGCAAAAGAATTAAAATTAGGAGTTTCTATTTCGACTACTAACAATCCCTATTTTGTGGCTATGAAAGATGGTCTTGAAAAAGCTGCAGGAGAAAAAGAAGTAACTTTGAAGATAGCAGATGCACAAGATGATGCTGCTAGACAAGCAGATGATATTCAGAATTTTATTAGTCAAAATGTAGATGCTTTACTAATTAATCCAGTTGATTCTGATGCAATTGTTACATCTATTAAAGCTGCTAATAATGCAAATATTCCAGTAATCTTAATTGACCGCGGTAGTAATGGTGGTGAAGTCTTGACAACTGTTGCTTCTGATAACGTAGAAGCAGGTAAAATGGCTGCCGAATTTATTACCAAGCAATTGGGAGAAAAAGCAAAAACTTTTGAATTATCAGGAGTTCCTGGTGCTTCTGCAACAGTAGATAGAGGTAAAGGATTTGAACAAATTTCAAAGACAAATTTAGATGTTCTTTCTAGTCAATCCGCTAATTTTGATCGCGCAAAAGCTTTGAATACAGCGCAAAATATGATTCAAGGAAACAAAGAAGTACAAGCAATCTTTGCACAGAATGATGAGATGGCGTTAGGAGCTGCACAAGCAGTAAAAGCAGCTGGTCTTAGCAATGTATTAATTGTTGGTATTGATGGTCAACCAGATGCACATGATGCTATTGCCAAAGGTGATATTACTGCCACTATTGCTCAGCAACCAGCTAAGATGGGTGAAATTGCTATTCAATCAGCAATTGATCATTATCAAGGGAAAAAACTAGAAAAAGAAACAGTTTCTCCAATTTATCTTGTGACTAAGGATAATGTTGATCAACATAACTGGTGATATATTTAATAAGTAGGTACTTATTCATCTTCATTCAATGTAGTTTTTAAATATCATTGTTACTATTTGAGCTATTGGATTCAAAAAGACCAGATTCCAAACTTGGATCTGGCCTATGATATGTTACCTTTGATGGAGATGATGGACGCTCCTGACAAGTCAGAGTTTTTCTACCGCCACCGTACAGAAGACGATTGGGAAAAGAAAATTTTCTAATCCTTTACTAAATAACCAAGCTGATCCAAGGCCTCCTCGATATAGTGGAGGTCTTGTTGTGTCTCGGCTTCAACTAGGTGATAATGAATACCATCTGTTAACTCAGAAATTGGCTTAAAGTCAGAACGTTCAACTTGTTCTAGAAAATGTTGCACGTCGCGGCGACAGGTCAGTTTTAGTAAGGTTTCAATCTCTCCATAAACAGGATGATCAATCAAGATATTTTGAACGCGACCACCATTATCTACGATAGCAAGTAATTCTCGTCCAATTTCTTCAACTTCATGCTTGACCTTAAATAATTTGTGATGATAAGTATTTGCATTAGCATCTTTATAGATATAACCACGATTGGTAGATAGAATTGGAGATCCATCAGCTCTTAAAATTGCAATATCTTGAACAATAACTTGTCGAGTGACATGAAAGTGCTCAGCTAATCTTTGGCCATTGAGGGCTTTAGGAGCTTCTTTCAAGAGTTGGAGCAGGGCTTGTTTGCGATCTTTTGTCATAGTTCTTCCTTTTAACGGCGTTTTCGAAGCACTTTATAGACAGCTAGTGCTAATGTATAGTCTACCATACTATGGATAATTGTACCAAATCCAACTAGTACAAATAGAACATAAAACATATTTTCTACATTGGTACCCGAAGTTGCGTAAAAAACGACACAGGCCAATACTTCAGCAAGGGCATGAACGACAGCCAAAACAAAGTTGAAAATCCAGGAAGCTTTTGGTTTATCTAGGGTATCGGGGAATTTTTGTAGGTAAAGAGCCCCCAAAGTCCCAAAAAAGATATGGGAAAAAGCTCGAAAAACGATCACCATGGGATAGCCAGCCATCAAAAAACCAAAACTAGAGGCTAGGATAACAAAAACTGCCATCAAGGGCGACAAGAACATGGCAATAAAAATAGCGATGTGGCTCCCCAAAGTATAGGAAGCAGGTGGAATGACAATCTTAAAAGGCATAACAATTGGAATCAAAATTGCAATAGCCGTTAAGAGGGCAGTCATTGTCATAAATTGTGTCTTTTTCCGTGTATTCATAAGAATCTCCTTTTTGTCTGTATATACACTAGTATAGTACAATAAACAAGACAATAAAGCAAGGATTTACTTGAGTTTATAGGTCATTTTAAATTAAATATTGGTAAAGATTTCACTAATAATAGTAATGATATAGAGCAAAATCTCCACCTTCAAGTATGAAAGCGGAGATTGTTTTTATTTCTTCAAGGTTTGTAGTCTTGGAACAATGGCTAGGGTTAGAACTGCGGAAATGATTAATTCGGCAATCGAATTTGTTGAGATAACAGTTGCTAGGAGTTTTTGGATATTACCATCAAAAACATTTCCAAAAAGATAGAAAATTCCACCAAGTACAAAGACTGTGTTGGTAAGTGAACCAAGGGCACCAGCTAGAATCAGACCAGTTTTATTTTTCATCAGTTTATAAACTAGATACGGAGTTAAACCAATCAAAATACGTGGGATGATGGCAATGATAGCTGAGTAGATGTTTCCGTTTGGTACGAATGGGGAGAAGAGGTAGCTTGTCGGTAGAATTGTAATCGTGTTAACAGTTAAGCTAAGTAGCCCCATCAAAAATCCAAGTGTAACCCCAACTCGTGGACCGTAAATAATGCTGGCAATAATGACAGGAATATGAACGATGGTCGGTTTGATTGGAAATGGAAAAAGGTTAAAGATAAGTGAGCTCAGAAAGTGTATCACGAGCATGGTTGCAAAAAAGATAGCAATGGGTGCAATATTAGAGCGTTTTTTCATCGAGAGTTTCCTTTATTCTTTCTAAAATAATTGTGAGGTCGGCTAAAGCTCCTCGTCCATGGTCGCCACAAGCTAGTAGGGATTCCTTAGGAGCAATCAGCTGATAGCCGTAGGCTTCTAATGTTTTCAGATTAGCCTGAGTTGCTGGATGGTCATACATTTTTGTATTCATAGCTGGTGCGATGAGTTTGGGAATATGACTGGGCAGGGCTAGAGCTGTACAGGTTACCATGTTATCCGCAAAGCCGTGGGCTAGTTTTGCAATAGTGTTAGCAGTTGCAGGGGCCACGATAAATAAATCCGCCTTTTTTCCAAGTTCGATATGATTGACTTGATCAGGATATGGTTCCTTCATGACATCTAAGTGGACGTAATTCTGTGAGAGTACCTGTAGTGTCAAAGGTTGGATAAACTCTGTAGCAGCCTGAGTCATTAAGACAGTGACTTGATGACCTTGTTTTTTTAGAGAACTGACTAAATCTGCCGACTTGTAAGAGGCGATTGAGCCCGTTACAGCCAAGAGAATATGTGCCATAGCTTTCCTTTCTATGAATGATAGGCTTGAATTTTTTCAAGGAGGAGTTCTGCAATTTCTTCTTTAGTCTGGGCTGTTTGAAGCTGATCTTTTTCGACAAAGATAGCACGATGCTGGTTCGCTGAGATTTGAGTCAGGTCATTTGCGATAATCAAGTCTGCTTGGTTCTTGATAAGACTTTTTCTAGCAATGTCAACCAGATGATCTTCGGTAACATCAACCAGCAGTTTAAAGCCAATCAGATGAATAGCAGGATTCCATTCCTTGACTAGGGATATGATTTTGGGTGTCTTTTTAAGGAACAAAACCTGAACCTCATCAGTTGAAGAAATCTTGGCCTGATGATTCTGCTTGCTTAAAAATTCTTCTAGATTGGAGCTAGCCTGAACTTCCTCAAGCCCTGTCATATAAACAGGAGTGTAGTCAGATACGGCCATTGAGTGAATCAAGACCTGATAATCCTGAATACGTTCTTGCATTTCCAGTAGAAGGTCCTTGGTATTGTTAATTTCTCGAATGATTAGGTTGGGATGGGATTCTGGCTTCAAAGCTCGTTTTGTCGTCATTAAACAAACTTCATGCCCTGCAGAAAGCAAGGTTTCTGTGATGATTTTGCCCAAGTGACCTGTAGAATGGTTAGTGATAGAGCGGACGCTATCGATAGCTTCGCTGGTACCGCCCGATGTAACTAAAATTTTCATAGCACTATTGTACACAAAAATAAACGGTAAGTAAAATGAAAGTGATAAATTTTTGGTAGAAACGAATATTTACTATAGTTTCAAACTATAAAGCCATATAAAATTTAAGAAAGGGCTCTAAAAACCTTAAAAAAATGGATATTTACGAACGTTTAGAGAGTTTGAGGATGTTAAAAATCTTGTTTTGTGATATAATGAATTATCATATAAGAGGTTAGAGGAGTTTTGAATGAAAACAGATATTGAAATCGCACAGAGTATTGAGTTGAAGCCAATCGTTGATGTTGTAGAGAAACTTGGTATTTCTTACGAAGATTTAGAGTTGTATGGAAAGTACAAGGCTAAGCTCAGCTTTGATAAAATTCGTGCAGTTGAGAGCAATCCAGTTGGGAAATTGATTTTGGTTACTGCCATCAACCCAACACCTGCAGGTGAAGGAAAATCAACTATTACCATTGGTCTTGCGGATGCCTTGAACAAGATTGGCAAGAAAACCATGATTGCTATTCGCGAACCATCTCTTGGTCCAGTAATGGGAATTAAGGGTGGTGCCGCTGGTGGTGGTTATGCTCAAGTTCTGCCAATGGAAGACATCAACCTTCATTTTACTGGAGATATGCATGCCATTACGACTGCCAACAATGCTCTTTCTGCCTTGATTGACAACCACTTACATCAAGGGAATGAGTTGGGAATTGACCAACGTCGTATCCTCTGGAAACGCGTTGTGGACTTGAATGATCGCGCCCTTCGTCATGTAACTGTTGGACTTGGTGGCCCTCTAAACGGTATTCCACGTGAGGATGGATTTGACATTACAGTTGCTTCTGAAATCATGGCTATTCTTTGCTTGGCAACGGACATCGAGGACTTGAAACGTCGTTTGTCCAATATCGTTATTGGTTATCGCTATGACCGTACGCCAGTTTCTGTAGGTGATTTGCAGGTTGAAGGTGCTTTAGCATTGATTTTGAAGGATGCTATTAAGCCAAACTTGGTTCAGACAATTTACGGTACACCTGCCTTTGTACACGGTGGTCCATTTGCTAATATCGCTCACGGATGTAACTCTGTCTTGGCAACAAGCACAGCCCTTCACTTGGCTGATTACACAGTTACTGAAGCTGGTTTTGGTGCAGACCTTGGTGCCGAGAAATTCCTTGATATTAAGACACCAAACTTGCCAACATCTCCAGATGCAGTTGTCATTGTCGCAACCCTTCGTGCCCTTAAGATGAATGGTGGTGTGGCTAAAGATGCTTTGACAGAGGAAAACGTAGAGGCAGTTCGTGCCGGTTTTGCCAACTTGAAACGCCATGTTGAGAACATCCGTAAGTTCGGTATTCCAGCAGTTGTAGCAATCAATGAATTTGTCTCTGATACTGAAGCAGAAATCGCAGCCTTGAAAGAACTTTGTGCCTCAATCGATGTACCAGTTGAATTGGCTAGTGTCTGGGCTGATGGCGCGGAAGGTGGAGTAGCTCTTGCTGAAGCGGTTGTCAAGACTATCGCTGAAAATCCAGCTAACTATAAACGTTTGTATGATAATGACCTTTCTGTCCAAGAAAAGATTGAAAAGATTGTTACTGAGATCTACCGTGGTAGCAAAGTGAACTTTGAAAAGAAAGCTCAAATACAAATCGCTCAAATCGTTCAAAACGGTTGGGACAAATTGCCAATCTGTATGGCTAAGACCCAGTATAGCTTCTCAGACAATCCAAATGCGCTTGGAGCACCAGAAAACTTTGAAATTACCATTCGTGAATTGGTACCAAAATTAGGTGCAGGCTTCATCGTTGCCCTAACTGGTGATGTTATGACCATGCCAGGTCTTCCAAAACGTCCAGCAGCTCTCAACATGGATGTTGAAAGCGATGGAACTGTACTAGGCTTGTTCTAGTGGATTGAAATTGACTTTGAGAGACTGGGTAAAAACTCAATTTCAGGAGAAAATGAAGTAAATTTTCCCATAATAGAGCGCATAATATCAAGGTTTTTCAACACTGGATATTATGCGTTTTTTGAGTTTAAATATTTTTGCCCTACCTATTTCTTATTTGCTGCAAGCAGTTCATCAATAAAATTTAGTCCTCTTTCCCTTGGGAAGAGGCTTTTTATACTCAATGAAAATTAAAGAGCAAACTAGGAAACTAG
>NZ_VMKU01000007.1:0-6902 GCF_013276315.1 Streptococcus sp. 2741
TAAGACTGACGAAGTCAGTTACCTATACCTACGGCAAGGTGACGTTGACATGGTTTAAATTTGACTTTCGAAGAGTATTACTCTCTCTTGTCACTGCTTTCTATTCTACCATAAAGTCCAGCCTTTGAAGAACTTTTACTAGAATACAAGGCTTCTGTCTCTATTTATCATCTTAAGCATCAAAAAAGAGGGAAGCTCCCTCTTTTACAAATTCAATGCTGCTAGGGTATCCAAATACTGGTTGTTGATGACCGCCAAAATATAGGTATCTGCCTTCAAGAGGTCATCTGGTCCAAATTCAACATCCAATGGGGAATTTTCCTGCTCTCGGAAGCCCAAAATATTCAGATTATATTTGTCACGGAGGTCTAATTTACTCAAACTTTGACCTGCCCAAGACTGAGGAATTTTCATCTCCACAATAGAGACATTTTTATCCAACTGAAAGACACCAACACTATTATGGAAAAGAATGGTATGTGCTAGAGACTGCCCCATTTCATACTCTGGCGAGACAACCGAGTCAGCTCCAATCTTTTCTAGCACTTTCTTAGCAGTCTGACTTTTGACCTTAGCAATAACAGTCGGTACCCCCAAACTCTTACAGTGCATAACCGCAAGCACACTCGACTCCAGATTTCCACCTGTCGCGACGACAACGGTATCGCAGGTATCAATCCCTGCTGATCTCAATAATTCTTCATCTGTGATGTCACCAATCACTCCACGCGCCAAAACTGGCTCAAACTGATTGATGCGCTCTGCGTGGTCATCAATAGCGATAATATTCATATCCTGCTTGGCTAGGGCAGCTAGGACACTGCTCCCAAAAATTCCCAATCCTAAAATTCCAATCGTACGATCTGACATTCTCTTTCCTTTCTTAACCAATACTAATATCTGCTTTCATATAGTGAATCATATCTTTCTTTTCTGGATGGTAATCTGCCAAGCTAACAAACAAGGTCAAGGGACCAATTCGTCCCATAAACATAAGTGGCATGATAACACTGAGAGCCAATTTCCCAAGATCAGAAGTCAAATTTGCCGTTACACCAACTGTACTAAGAGCTGAAATGGTTTCAAATATGAGGTGGATAAAGGGAGGATTGCCTTTGGCTGTCATCCCTAGCAGGATCAATCCTACCAAGAAGCTCATCAAAAAGATAATAAAGACACTAAAGGATTTTTGAACCGTTCGCGGCGCAATCGTTCGTCTCGCAACATTGGCATGAGGCAAGCCCAAAAGCTCACTTCGAGCAAAGACCAAGAGGACAAAAAATGTCGTAATCTTGAGCCCCCCAGCCGTTCCCCCAGGTGCCCCACCTAGAAACATCTGTAAGATATAAATCAAAAGAGTCACAGGATGAGCCTGAGTATAATCTATCGTAGAAAAGCCTGCTGTTCGCATCGTCACTGTTTGAAAAAAGCTAACTAAAACCTTATCGGCAACAGGGAGATTGCCAATCGTTCCAGCATTGTTCCACTCAAGAAAGAGAGTAGTTGCCGTTCCAAATAACAACAAACCTAGAGTCAATAATAGTACAAGCTTCGTATGAAAGTGCAGGCGCCCTTTTTTCTTTCTTCCTACATGACCAGCCAAATCAAACCAGACCATAAAGCCAAAACCACCTGTAATAATTAAGCCTGCAATCACCAGATTGACCAGTAAATCGGTCTGAAAAGCAAATAAACTGGTGCTCCCCAAATTATCAAAACCTGCATTACAGAAGGCGGATATAGCTAGAAAAATGGAACTAAAAAGACCGCGCCCCCAGCCAAGTTGTGGAACAAAACGAAAACTGAGGAATAGAGCTCCCAAACCCTCAACTAGAAAAGTTGTGAGAAAAATAGAATGGACAAACTTTCTCAAAGATCGAGTTTCTCCATAACTAAAACTATCCTGAATAGTTGCACGGCTACGAAGACTAAGCTTTTGCTTGCTCTGGATATAGAAAACCCCAATAAAGGTCATGAGTCCTAGACCACCGATCTGAATCAAGAGCAAACAGATTATTTGACCCCAGATATTATATGTGTGAGCTACTGGAAGGGTTGAAAGACCTGTCACACAGACTGCAGAGACAGCAGTGAAAAGATGATCAAAATAAGTCGCTCGTGAGCTTTCAACTTGGACAAAGGGCAAGCTCAAAAGAAGAGAGCCTAGTAAAATGACCAAGGCAAAACTCAAAAAAATACGACGGGCTGGCGATAAACGAGATAAGCCTAGCTCTATTTTTTCCTTAGATAATTTGAATAACATGTTTCCATTGTACCATAAAACAGAAGAAATATCTCAAATAGGAATGGACAAAACATCGCGTACGCTTATCCTAAAAAAGAGGTTATCCAAACTCGTCCATTTCTAGAAACGTCTAAAAACTACCGACTTCCTATTTTATTCGGCAAAAAATAATCATCAATCAAGCTTTTAAAGTTCTCCTTCACTAAGATAAGAAACTGCCGAGAAAAGCGACTAAAGTTGCACAACACTTGCTAAACTCAGTTCTAACGCCTTCTCAAAAGCTTCCGATCCCCAGTCACGACTATCGTACTGGTCCAAGTCTGCTAAGGAATCAGCTGTGAACAACAATTCTCCCCAGAGAACCCCACGCAGTTGGGCTACTGCCACAAGCGCAGAACACTCCATCTCCACAACAGCACAGCCCTCTTCCTTACGATAAGCCACCTTTTCAGCCGTTTCTCGGTAAAAACCGTCTGTCGTCCAGGTCATGACTTCTTCATAGGGAATCCCTCTGACTTCCAAAACTTGCTCAATGGCAGCAATAGCCTCTGGCTGAATTTCCATATAACGGGAAGGTCCCACATAGTGATAACTAGCTCCTTCATCTCGTAGAGCACGAACAGGGACTAGAAAGGCATTTTCCTCTATATCGGCTAGCACACCACAGGTACCTGTGGAAATAATCTGCTCCACACCATAGCCAATCAACCAATCCATAAACTGGGATGCTGGAGCTGAACCGACAGGAGCCTGAGCCAGACAGACCTCCTCACCCTTGTAGTTGATGACGTATACTGGGTAATTCTTGGTGGCAGAAACAAATTCGCCGACACAGTTGGCTCCTACTTCCCTCGCATAGCGGTCAATCTCCTCACCTAAGAAAGCATAGACACACTTCTTTGGCAACTGTAAATCCAACCCCTCGTGATTGGGCATGATAACCGCCTGAGGATTATCATCAAACTCTAAAATGGGAATCGCATGTTTCTGAATCATAACCCACCTCCTCTAATTTTGTACTATTGTACCAAAAACTGACAAAGTGTCAAGGAGGAAGCTGATGAACTGAGGAAAAGCTAATACTAGAATAAAAACCACTTTCTACAATTGATGCTCTGATTTTCATCACATCCTGTCTATCGAGCTAAGCAAATACGAGTCACAATTCCATCTGAGTCTGTGATTTCCAATTGGCTCGATGTCATCCATTTGATTGGTGCGTCAACTTCTTGTGCTCGTTGGGCAATCGTTAACAGTTCTTCTTTATGTGCGACTTCGATGACATAGTAGGCTAAACCTGGTAAGCCTTGCTTACGCGAATCCAGACCTTTTCCTCCCCATTCGTTAACTGCTAAATGATGATGGTAATCTCCAGCCGCAATCCAACTAGCGCTAGGCACACTGAATTTATCCTCTAGCCCTAACACCTTTTGATAAAACTGGCTGGACTTTCGACTATCCTTGACGGAAAGATGAATATGCCCCATTCTCGTACCTTCTGTCAAGATAAAGGGCTCTACTCTTTCCCCCAACTCATAAATGTCCTGCGCCGCAAGAGCCTCCGTCACTCCGATAATGCATCCATCTTCTCGAATATCCCATGTGGAAACTGGCTTATCTCGATAGAGTTCAATGCCATTTCCCTCCAAATCTTCCAAGTAAATAGCTTCACTGTAACCATGGTCTGCACCGCCGACAAGAGGAATCTGTAAATCTGTCAGGTGTTTCAAGACATCAGCCAAAGCCTTGCGTGTGGGCAAGAGAATGGCCAAATGGTAAAGACCACAATGTTCCCTCACTTCTCCGCTCTCTTGTGCTTGAATCAGCTGTACCAAGACTTTTCCACCAAGGCCTAGAATGGACTCTGTCTCAGTTTGAGATAAGATTTCTAAACCAATAACTTGCTGATAAAAGGCTGTTTGACTGGCCAAATCCTTTACATTTAAAACTGTCTCTGCCAAATAAATGTGACTCTTGTATTCATAGGTCATAAATGGCCCTCTTTTCTCGTTGTAATTATTACAACTATTGTATAATTTCCATCAAGAAAGTCAAGCCAGATAACTCAAAAATAACACCATTTCAGGATAATATAAAGTAAATCATTTCATAATAAAACGCATATTATCAAACTTTTCATCACCTGACAATATGCGTTATTTTAATTTTAAAGACTTTTTGACCAGCTTTTTTATTTCACAACAAGTTCATAACGTGTCTTACTGGTGAAGGTTTGACCAGCTTTAAGGATGACTTGGTCTTTGAGGTCGCTGTGAATGGCATCTGGTAAAGCTTGCGCTTCAAGGGCAATCCCATTGTGCTGCACCATTGGCTGACCAGCCACAAGTACACTCTCATCCACAAAGTTTGCTGTGTAGACTACAAAGCAAGGAGCCACTGTTTTGAAGAGTAGGAAACGACCTGAGTTTTGGTCATAAAGGAAACCAGCATTGTCATGACCTGCAGGAAGGGCAAATGGATGGTCCAAACCAGACACCAGCTGAATTTGCTCATCTTCTTCTGCAAAAATATCCTTCAACAAAGCACCATTGTAGAGGTGTTTAACCACATCACGAGTGGCATCTGGAATTTTGGCCGGAACACCGTCCGGAGCGATTGGATAAATGCCCTCTGTGTTTAGTTGGAAGACATGGCGGTCAATGGTCTGCGTGAAATCACCAGACAAGTTGAAATAGCTGTGGTTGGTTGGATTGACCAGCGTATCCTGATCTGTTGTTACCTTGTAGCTGATTTCATAGGCACCAGTTTCTTCCAAGTGATAGCTGATCCAGATCTTGAGATTTCCAGGAAATCCTCCTGTCCTATCTGTACGCTCTGTATAGAGGGTCAATCCATGGTTGCTCACTTCAACTAGTTCAAACAAGCTCGAATCCCAACCAGTTGAACCACTGTGGTTGCAGTTGCTAGCATTGTTGACTTCAAGGTCATAAGTCTTGCCATTTAATTCAAAGCTCGCACCTGCAATACGTCCCGCCACAGGACCTACGCTCGCTCCATGCTTGGGACTATTGCCTACATAGCTATCAAAGTCATCAAATCCCAAGATAACATTAGCAAAATTTCCAGCCTTGTCAGGTGTGACATAACGCAAGATGGTCGCACCATAAGTCATGACTTCAAGCTGGTAGCCACCGTCCGTCTCAAAACGATAGGCCAAGACATCCTTGCCCTCAACACTTCCAAATACACGCTCTGTGTATGCTTTCATTCTGTTCTCCTTTTACTATTTCTCTCAAGCAAACAAACCATAGAAAGCCTACTGACAATCTATGGTTTACTTGTATGATTTACAAACTCCTTTATCAATAATCTATAAACGCAGTATTACTTTTGATATTCGTGGATGATAACACCTTGTACCACACGATTTACTGTACCTGTAGGAGATGGTGTATCTGGTTTATTTTCTACCTTGAGTGAAGTCAATAGGGCAAAGAGTTGAGCATAAACGATGTAAGGGAAGACACGGTAAATATCATTCAAGACACCGCCACAACCAAGGGCCACTTCTTTGACATTTTCAAGACCAAAAGCTTGATCACTCAAAAGCACAACACGACGAGCAATCTGGTCACCAGCAACTTCACGAACCAAGTCCAAGTCGTACTTACGAGTGTAGTCTGTCCTTGTACCAAAGACCAAAACAACTGTATTGTCGTTGATAAGAGATTTTGGACCGTGACGGAAGCCAACTGGGCTTTCATACATGGTCGCAACTTTACCAGCAGTTAATTCCAAAATCTTGAGCTGAGCTTCATGAGCAAGTCCAAAGAAAGGACCAGCGCCTAGATAGATGACACGGTTAAAGTCTAAATCAACGAGCTCTTTGACATCTTCTGCCTTGTCTAAAACTTTACGGGCAAGACTAGATACAACTTCAAAACGTTCAGACTTAACAGCAAATTCTGTAGGATCAAAGACCAAGAGAGCTGTCAACATCATAGACGTAAAGCTAGAAGTCATGGCAAATCCAGCATCATTAGAGACAGCTGGTTGCAAGAGCAAGAGATTACGGTCATCACCGTGAGCTTGAAGAGCCAATTTACCATCTGCTGCACAAGTAATCGTCACTTGATAAAGCTCATCCACCAAGGATTTGGCCAAATCAACAGTCGCCACACTTTCAGGCGAGTTCCCACTACGAGCAAAAGACACAAGGACAGTTGCCACATCTTTTTTCAAATAGGTTACTGGATTGGCAACGATATCTGTTGTCGCAATAGCATTGAAATTCCATTTGCGTTCGTCATAGACTTCCTTAAAGTAAGGTAGCAAGGTGTCTCCCACATAAGCAGAAGTCCCAGCACCTGTCAAGATAACCTTAATATAGTCATGTTTATCAGCGATTTCTTGTAGGAAGGCTGCAATTTCTTCACGTTTTGCTTGATAAAATTCAAAAGCTTCTCTCCATACATCAGGCTGTTGGTAGATTTCACGCGTAGTGATTTCTGCACCCAATTCGAGCAAGTCTTCTTTTGTATAATATAGCATTGAGTTCCTCTTTTTCTATTAAATATGGGAATGGGAGTAAACTCCATTCCCATGTATATTCTATATAAAATGCTCTAACGATTTTCACGTTGTCACATGAATTGAATCGAGTTCCAACTAAAATCTGTAGGAAACTAGCCGCAGG
>NZ_VMKU01000007.1:6913-54532 GCF_013276315.1 Streptococcus sp. 2741
AAGGCGACGTTGACGTGGTTTGAAGAGATTTTCGAAGAGTATTATTCATCTTCGTCATCATCGAAGCCCGCTAACAGGTCATTAACTTTCACAATGCTTTCTGCAGCACGGCTCTTGTAGTCCGTATCTGCGCCTGTAAGGCTCGCATTGATAAATTCAATCACCATTGGAAGATTCATCCCTGCGTAAAGGTCAATATCACGACCTTCCATGATCAAGCGACTCACCACATTACAAGGTGTCCCACCGAGAAGATCCGCAAAAACTAGGAAATCATCCAATCCTTCAATAACAGCTTCAAATTTAGCAGTAAATTCTTCTGGGCCATCTTCTGGAAGAAGAGCTACTGTGTAAATGTTGTCTTGTGGGCCCATAATCATTTCTGTGCTACCTCTAAGCTCCTCACAGAAGCGACCATGGCTCACCAAAATTAATGATTTAGTCATAAGAAATTACATTCCAAATGCAAAGTGACCAAGGGCAGAAAGACCTACTGCAAGAGCGATAATGATACCGATAGCTTTAGTAGAAGTCATACCTTTCTTACCAAGCAACCAGAAGATAAAGGCAGTAAAGATTGCTGGAAGCAAACGTGGGAAGATTTGGTTCAAGATGTCTTGGAAATCAATCATCTTTTCACCGATTGGCAACTTGTAAGAAATTTCAAAGTTGATCATTGTTGCTACAAGAGCACCCATCATGAAGACACCAAGTACAGATGCAGCGTCAATCAAAGCTGTCAAGGTACTTTGCATGTTGTTGATAAGGTTAACCCCTTCTTTGTAGGCAAATTCCAACTGTTTCCAACGGAAGATGTCATAAGCAACTGCAACTGCAATCCAAAGGAAGATACCCCAAGGTTGGCCAGCGATAGCCATAGTTGCTGCGACTGACCCCATGATAGCAGGTACAAGTGAACCAAAGATTGTATCTCCAAGAGGAGCGAATGGCCCCATCAAACCTGTCTTGATACCGTTAACGGCGTCTTTTGAACCCACACCATCTTTTTCTTCCATGGCAAGGTCAAAACCAGCGATAATGGTATGGAAGAATGGTGAAGTATTGAAGAATTGAGTATGAACTTTCATCATTTCTTTCAATTCAGGAGTCCCATCCCCATACATTTTACGCAATTGAGGCAAGATCATGTAAAGGTAACCAGAAGCTTGCATACGTTCGTAGTTCCAACCTAATTGGAAAGTAAACAAGCTACGTTTGTTGATTTGATTAAAATCTTCTTTTGTAAGTTTGTAATTAGAATTCGTCATCTTCGATTTCCCCACTTTCTGATGGTGTAGAAGGTGCTGCTACAGCTACTTTTTGGCTATTTTTGAAGTGAAGCACTGCAAGGAAAATACCTACGATAGAAATACCAATCATAGACAAACCTTTGAAGTTGTTCACGAAACCAATTTTTTCAGCAACTTCAGCAGGAAGAGTACCTACGATACCAGCAACAGCGCCACCAAGACCTGTTACATATGAGTAAAGAACAGTCAACATAGCCGTCAAACCAAATCCCATAGCAAGATAGTGAAGGTTACGTTTAACTGGAAGGTAACGAAGCAAGATTGCAAATCCAAGACCTGGAAGCATACGTCCTGCGAGTGTCAAACCATCTGCAATCCATTGGTATTCTGTCACTAAGTCTACTACATGTTGTACAAAGGCACCACCAAAAGCAAGCGCAAAGAAGACTGGAAGGGCACGAGATAGAGCCCAAGGAATCGCACCAAGCAAGTAGTTGCGTTCAATACCTTTATAGTCAAAGCGTTCGATGGCAGCATCCACACGGTGAGCGAAGAAGGTAGTAGTCATACGACCAAGAACGTCGAAGTAAGTCAAGAGAGCTGCTACTGGTACAGCGATTGTAGTAATTGCAAGCGGTGCATCGATTCCTTGTGAAACAGAGAAGGCTGTCGCAAGAACCGCACCAGAAGTAGCGTCGATACGAGAAGCACCACCGAAGGTACCAACCCCAAGAACGAACAGTTGCAAGTTACCACCGATAAGCAAACCAGTAGTCACATCTCCCATGATTAAACCAGTAATGAAACCAGCAAATACAGGGGAACCTGCAGATGAAACGATCGTCAACTCATCACAGATTTGATAAGCTGAGTACAAAGTGAGAAGTAAAATTTGCCACCATTGTATCATAACAATGACCTCCTAAAAAATTTTTTCCTATTTTAATAAGCTCAAAAAGTCTGAAATTGGATCATTTGGAACCATTTGAGCAGTAAGTTTAACACCTTTTTCTGCCAGTTTGTGGAAATCTTCCACATCCTTGTCTACTACGTTGATAGAACGTGTAATAGAACGAGTTTCTGGTGTTTGAGACATATTCCCAACATTGAGGGTTTCAAGTGGTACACCTGCTTCAACCAAACCAAGGAAGCGGTCTGGTTTACGAGCCACGATAAAGAGACGTTGGCTATCGTATTTACCAGCAAGAATATTAGCTGCCGCTTTTTCAATTGGCAAAATACTCAATTTCACACCTGGTGGTGTCGCAAGTTTCAAACCACTCTTTTCAATATCGTTGTTGACAACTTCGTCGTCTACAACCATAATACGTGAAACATTTAGTTTTCCAGCCCAAAGATTGGCTACTTGTCCGTGGATCAAACGTCCATCGATACGGCATCCTACAATTGTCATAAGTTTTCCCCCTTTATGTGTTTTAGTGTAGGTTTACGATTTAAATGAATCTCTTCTTTATATTGACCCTCTGTTTCAAAGATAATGATGCGGTTGGCACCTTCCTTGAGATAGCTATGAGGGATATAAAGTGAGAGGGTCGGGCCGACATTCCAAAAACGTCCTAGATTCTGCCCATTGACAAAGGCAACTCCCTTACCAAACTCAGACAAGTCTAGGTAAGTATCTTTTGGCTCTTGGACTGTAAAGTCATAAGCATAAAAGGCTGGTTGTCCTTCTGTCCATCCTTTTGAAAAATCAATTTTCTCAGGATTGTCTAGTGGGAGTGGATAGTGTTTCCAGTTCAGTAAGAAATGCAAATCCTTACAAACCCCTGTCCGAATTCCCTTACGTTGCGTATCCGCTAAGAACTTGTGTCCATAGTTGACACGCCCCATATTTTCTATCAATATGTCAATCCTAGATAACGCTTTCTTTTCGCCTTGATAAAAAATATCTTCCCCAATCTCTGTCTGATATTGGGTTTCGACCCATTGACCATCGACATACAGCTGAGCCCTATCTCGACCGTCAATGATACGAAGTCTTTCTTCTTCTGCATCCCAGTTTGTTTCTGTTCGATAGAGTAGGTAGCCATAACTTTGTCCCAACTCCTCCATCTTTTTAGGATAGAGGCTTTCTACTGGACTTGACAAGCTATCCAGGGTTTCAAACAAGGAAACTTTTTCAACTAGTGGAATAGCATCCAACTCCATACTCTCTTTGTAGAGTGGCTCCAACTGCGGGTACTCTGGAAAATGTGTTGCCATCATCTTCTTGACTGCCAAGTATTTGGCAGTTGGATTTCCTTCTTCATCCAGAAGCGCATCGTAATCATAAGATGTAACTTGTGGCAAGTCCAAAGTTCCTCGAGCCGAGCAACCATTCATGAAACCAAAGTTTGTACCACCATGGAACATGTAAAGATTGATGGAACCTTGCTCCAAAACCTCTCGAACTGCATCTGCCAATTCTTTTGGATCTCGTGTGATAATCGGTTCTTTCCAACGATTGAACCAGCCATCCCAGAACTCCATACACATGAGAGGCCATTTTTTGCCATGTTCATCAAAGAATTCCTGCATCTGTGAAAAGTTGTAAGGTGCCTTAGAACCAAAGTTTCCTGTTACAAAGAGGTCATCTTCGATTAAGGTTCCAGCTTTCAGAGTAGCTCGCCATGGACCATCTGATGTAAAGAGAGGACAGGTTACGCCACGCTCTTCCATCAGCTGTCGAATGACTCTCAGGTAAGCCTTATCTTCTCCGTAAGAACCATACTCATTTTCAACCTGCATCATGAGGATATTGCCACCATTGTCCAACAGATGTGGAACCAATCGTGGAAAGAGCTGATCATAATAGCGACCGACAGCTTCAATATAGGCTGGGTCTGAGGAACGAATCCTCATATCTTTGGTTAAAAGCCAAGCTGGTAAGCCACCGAATTCCCACTCCGCACAGATGAAGGGTGACGGACGAACGATAGCGTAGAGACCCAAGTCTTGCGCTGTCTGTAGAAATCGCTCCAAATCCAGAGCTCCTTCAAAGTGAAACTCACCCTCACGAGGCTCGTGTAAATTCCAAGCCACATAAGTCTCTACTGTATTAAAACCAAGAGCCTTCAAGTTATAGAGCGAATGATACCAATCTTCTGGAGGAACCCTAAAATAATGAATGGCGCCAGATAAAATCTTAAATGATTTTCCATCAAGATAGAAATCATCTCGTATCTCAAATCGTGTCATAAAACTACCTTCTGACTGCGAAAGTTTGCGCTTTCATTTGTTGTTATAGTCATTATAAACCAATCTGTTTGAATTGTCAATAGAAATTGTAGGGATATTTACTGCAATTTTACTATTATACACACGTTCAATTAGTTTCAAACATTTTCAGACCCATTTCAAACACTCTTTAAATTCGGAATAGAGAACCTAAAATAATTTTGCACAAAATACATTTATAAAATACGTACAATGCCTATGTAACTTAATTTTTTAATCTGTTATCTAATTTTTTATTCAAAAGACTACTATTTTTTTCGCTTTTATGGTAAAATTTTCTATGGAGAAGGAAAATAGAGGTAAAAATATGGCAATTCCCAAATATCAATACATAAAAGACGAATTAAAAAATAAAATCATCTCTGGGCAGTTTAGCAGTGGAGATAAATTTTACACTGAAGCAGAGCTCATTTCAATGTACGATGTCAGCTCTATCACAGTTGTCCGCGCCTTAAACGACCTTGCTAAAGATGGCTATATTGTCCGCCAACAAGGAAAAGGAACCTTCGTTTCACGTGCACGCAAACACAAGCTTGTAGAGTTTTCAGATATTGAACTCTTCAATGCTAAAGATGATAAGGTAACTGTTCTTTCAATTGAACGCGGAAACAAGCTTGTTTACTTGGAAAAATTGGGTCTACGCGGCGATCAATTCTACTACAAGATTGAACGTATCCGCGAATCAAACGGTGTCGTTTATATCTACCATACATCCTACATCCCAGAACAATATATCAACGCAAATTATCCAAACCTTGAATACTATAGTTCTATCTATAATCGTTTCAAGTTAGACTACCACATTCACATGAATGATGAACACTTTGAAGAAATCAACGAAATAGTCTTTCCAACTCCAGAACATGCGGCTTCAGTCCTCGGAGTCGATGAACAATTCCCTACTGTCCTACAAACTAAAATCACCAAACTCGAATCAACTGGCCAAGTTTTAGAATACAGTGAAACTTACAAACGATCTGATTACTACAAGATTAAATTCATCTCATGTGACCGTGATCACTAAGAAGAAAGCCTGAGCCTAATCGCTCGGGCTTTTTCTATGCTTATTATACCACACCAAAAAGGTAGCGCTTACCTATTTTTGGAAGATTCTATAATTTGTGGAATATTTTATAGAAATAGAACCAAAAATTATACTAGATATATATACATATTTTTTCTGACCAATCTGAAATCTTAAGCTTAAATTTTATATTTTTTATACTTATTATAGTTTTTTGTCATCTCCTCTTGACTCTCGTTAATATAAGAAATAAAATAAAGGCGTTGATTTATATAATCGCTATCAATATAACAATGCAATCAGGAGGTTTTGCAATGAAACATGAAAAACAACAGCGTTTTTCTATTCGTAAATACGCTGTAGGAGCAGCTTCTGTTCTAATTGGATTTGCCTTCCAAGCACAGACTGTTGCAGCCGATGGAGTTACTCCTACTACTACAGAAAACCAACCGACCATCCATACGGTTTCTGATTCCCCTCAACCATCCGAAAATCGGACTGAGGAAACACCTAAAGCAGAGCTTCAACCAGAAACTCCAAAAACTGTAGAAACAGAAACTCCAGCTACTGATAAGGTAGCTAGTCTTCCAAAAACAGAAGAAAAACCACAAGAGGAAGTTAGTTCAATTCCTAGTGATAAAGCAGAAGTGGTAACTCCAACTTCTGCTGAAAAAGAAACTGCTAATAAAAAGGAAGAAGAAGCTAGCCCTAAAAAGGAAGAAGCGAAAGAGGTTGATTCTAAAGAGTCAAATACAGACAAGACTGACAAGGATAAACCAGCTAAAAAAGATGAAGCGAAAGCAGAGGCTGACAAACCGGAAACAGAGACAGGAAAGGAACGTGCTGCAACTGTAAATGAAAAACTAGCGAAAAAGAAAATTGTTTCTATTGATGCTGGACGTAAATATTTCTCACCAGAACAGCTCAAGGAAATCATCGATAAAGCGAAACATTATGGCTACACTGATTTACACCTATTAGTCGGAAATGATGGACTCCGTTTCATGTTGGACGATATGAGCATCACAGCTAACGGCAAGACCTATGCCAGTGACGATGTCAAACGCGCCATTGAAAAAGGTACAAATGATTATTACAACGATCCAAACGGCAATCACTTAACAGAAAGTCAAATGACAGATCTGATTAACTATGCCAAAGATAAAGGTATCGGTCTCATTCCGACAGTAAATAGTCCTGGACACATGGATGCGATTCTCAATGCCATGAAAGAATTGGGAATCCAAAACCCTAACTTTAGCTATTTTGGGAAGAAATCAGCCCGTACTGTCGATCTTGACAACGAACAAGCTGTCGCTTTTACAAAAGCCCTTATCGACAAGTATGCTGCTTATTTCGCGAAAAAGACTGAAATCTTCAACATCGGACTTGATGAATATGCCAATGATGCGACAGATGCTAAAGGTTGGAGTGTGCTTCAAGCTGATAAATACTATCCAAACGAAGGCTACCCTGTAAAAGGCTATGAAAAATTTATTGCCTACGCCAATGACCTCGCTCGTATTGTAAAATCGCACGGTCTCAAACCAATGGCCTTTAACGACGGTATCTACTACAATAGCGACACAAGCTTTGGTAGTTTTGACAAAGACATCATCGTTTCTATGTGGACTGGTGGTTGGGGAGGCTACGATGTCGCTTCTTCTAAACTACTAGCTGAAAAAGGTCACCAAATCCTTAATACCAATGATGCTTGGTACTACGTTCTTGGACGAAACGCTGATGGCCAAGGCTGGTACAATCTCGATCAGGGGCTCAATGGTATTAAAAACACACCAATCACTTCTGTACCAAAAACAGAAGGAGCTGATATCCCAATCATCGGTGGTATGGTAGCTGCTTGGGCTGACACTCCATCTGCACGTTATTCACCATCACACCTCTTCAAACTCATGCGTCATTTTGCAAATGCCAACGCTGAATACTTCGCAGCTGATTATGAATCTGCAGAGCAAGCACTTAACGAGGTACCAAAAGATCTGAACCGTTATACTGCAGAAAGCGTCGCGGCCGTAAAAGAAGCTGAAAAAGCTATTCGCTCTCTCGATAGCAACCTTAGCCGTGCCCAACAAGATACGATTGATCAAGCCATTGCTAAACTTCAAGAAACTGTCAACAACTTGACCCTCACGCCTGAAGCTCAAAAAGAAGAAGAAGCTAAACGTGAGGTTGAAAAACTTGCCAAAAACAAGGTAATCTCAATCGATGCTGGACGCAAATACTTTACTCTGGACCAGCTCAAACGCATCGTAGACAAGGCCAGTGAGCTCGGATATTCTGATGTCCATCTCCTTCTAGGAAATGACGGACTTCGCTTTCTACTCGATGATATGACCATTACTGCCAACGGAAAAACCTATGCTAGTGATGACGTTAAAAAAGCTATTATCGAAGGAACTAAAGCTTACTACGACGATCCAAACGGTACTGCACTAACACAGGCAGAAGTGACAGAGCTAATTGAATACGCTAAATCTAAGGACATCGGTCTCATCCCAGCTATTAACAGTCCAGGTCACATGGATGCTATGCTGGTTGCCATGGAAAAATTAGGTACTAAAAATCCTCAAGCAAACTTTGATAAAGTTTCAAAAACAACCATGGACCTTGAAAATCAAGAAGCCCTTAACTTTACCAAAGCCCTTATCGGTAAGTATATGGATTACTTTGCTGATAAATCAAAGATATTCAACTATGGTACAGATGAATATGCCAATGATGCGACCAACGCCCAAGGTTGGTACTACCTCAAATGGTATGGACTCTATAACAAGTTTGCAGACTATTCTAACAGTCTAGCTGCTATGGCTAAGGAAAGAGGGCTACAACCAATGGCCTTCAACGATGGCTTCTATTACGAAGACAAGGATGATGCTGAATTCGATAAAGATGCCTTGATTTCTTACTGGTCTAAAGGCTGGTGGGGCTACAACCTTGCGTCACCTCAGTATCTGGCAAACAAAGGTTATAAGTTCTTGAATACCAACGGTGACTGGTACTATGTTTTAGGAAATCACAAACAAGATGAAGCTTATCCTCTTTCAAAGGCAATTGAAAATTCTGGAAAAACACCATTCAATCAACTAGCTTCTACCAAATATCCTGAAGTAGATCTTCCAACAGTCGGAAGTATGCTTTCAATCTGGGCAGATAGACCAAGCGCTGAATACAAGGAAGAGGAAATCTTTGAACTCATGACTGCCTTTGCAGACCACAACAAAGACTACTTCCGTGCTAATTATAATGCTCTCCGCGAAGAATTAGCTAAAATTCCTACAAACTTAGAAGGATATAGTAAAGAAAGTCTTGAGGCCCTTGACGCAGCTAAAACAGCTCTAAATTACAACCTCAACCGTAATAAACAAGCTGAGCTTGACACACTTGTAGCCAACCTAAAAGCCGCTCTTCAAGGCCTCAAACCAGCTGCAACTCATTCAGGAAGCCTAGATGAAAATGAAGTGGCTGCCAATGTTGAAACCAGACCAGAACTCATCACAAGAACTGAAGAAATTCCATTTGAAGTTATCAAGAAAGAAAATCCTAACCTCCCAGCTGGTCAGGAAAATATTATCACAGCAGGAGTCAAAGGTGAACGAACTCATTACATCTCTGTACTCACTGAAAATGGAAAAACAACAGAAACAGTCCTTGATAGCCAGGTAACCAAAGAAGTTATAAACCAAGTGGTTGAAGTTGGCGCTCCTGTAACTCACAAGGGTGATGAAAGTGGTCTTGCACCAACTACTGAGGTAAAACCTAGACTGGATATCCAAAAAGAAGAAATTCCATTTACCACAGTGACTCGTGAAAATCCACTCTTACTCAAAGGAAAAACACAAGTCATTACTAAGGGCGTCAATGGACATCGTAGCAACTTCTACTCTGTGAGCACTTCTGCCGATGGTAAGGAAGTGAAAACACTTGTAAATAGTGTCGTAGCACAGGAAGCCGTTACTCAAATAGTCGAAGTCGGAACTATGGTAACACATGTAGGCGATGAAAACGGACAAGCCGCTATTGCTGAAGAAAAACCAAAACTAGAAATCCCAAGCCAACCAGCTCCATCAACTGCTCCTGCTGAGGAAAGCAAAGCTCTTCCTCAAGATCCAGCTCCTGTGGTAACAGAGAAAAAACTTCCTGAAACAGGAACTCACGATTCTGCAGGACTAGTAGTCGCAGGACTCATGTCCACACTAGCAGCCTATGGACTCACTAAAAGAAAAGAAGACTAAGTCTTTTCGATAAAAAATAAACAGCGAGATTGAAGCTCGCTGTTTATTTTTTAATTAATCACCTAGTCCAAGACGTTCAAAGATATCATCCACTCGTTTGGTGTAATAAACTGGGTTGAAGATTTCATCGATTTCTTCTTGAGTGAGACGTGATGTTACTTCTGAATCTGCCTCAAGAAGTGGTTTAAAGTCTACTTGGTTGTCCCAAGAGTAGGCTGTTTTTGGTTGCACCAAGTCATAGGCTTGCTCACGGGTCATGCCTTTTTCAATCAATGTCAACATAGCCCGTTGGCTAAAGATAAGACCAAAAGTCGAGTTCATGTTTCGGATCATATTTTCTGGGAAGACTGTCAAGTTCTTGACGATATTTCCAAAACGGTTGAGCATGTAGTCAATCAAAATGGTCGTATCTGGTGTGATGATACGCTCAGCTGATGAGTGAGAAATATCGCGTTCGTGCCAGAGAGCGACGTTTTCATAAGCCGTAATCATGTGACCACGAATGACACGCGCCAGACCAGTCATATTTTCAGAACCGATTGGGTTGCGTTTGTGAGGCATTGCTGAAGACCCTTTTTGCCCTTTAGCAAAGAACTCTTCTACTTCGCGTTGCTCAGATTTTTGTAGACCACGAATCTCAGTCGCCATACGTTCGATTGAAGTCGCAATGCTGGCAAGAACCGCAAAGTACTCAGCGTGAAGGTCACGAGGAAGGACTTGTGTAGAGATTTCTTGGGCACGGATGCCAAGTTTATCGCAGACATACTCCTCTACAAATGGTGGGATATTGGCAAAGTTCCCAACCGCACCAGAAATCTTACCAGCTTCTACACCAGCAGCTGCATGCTCGAAACGCTCGATATTGCGTTTCATTTCGCTGTACCAAGTTGCCAATTTAAGACCAAAGGTTGTCGGCTCAGCGTGCACACCATGAGTACGCCCCATCATGATGGTGAACTTGTGCTCCTTGGCCTTGTCAGCGATGATATTAGTGAAGTTTTCAAGGTCACGACGGATGATGTCGTTGGCCTGCTTGTAGAGGTAACCATAAGCAGTATCCACCACGTCGGTAGAAGTTAACCCATAGTGAACCCACTTGCGCTCTTCACCAAGAGTCTCAGAAACCGCACGCGTGAAAGCCACCACATCGTGGCGCGTCTCCTGCTCAATTTCCAAAATACGGTCGATGTCAAAGTCCGCCTTCTTGCGAATCAAAGCCACATCTTCCTTAGGGATTTCCCCCAACTCAGCCCATGCCTCGTCAGAGAGGATTTCCACCTCAAGCCAAGCACGGTATTTATTTTCTTCACTCCAAATATTCGCCATCTCAGGGCGAGAGTAACGGTTGATCATGTGTTAATTTTTCCTTTCTTCTTAAGCTGTTGGGAATAAGCTATCTAGGTAAACCAAGATTTCTACTCAAACTCCTCTTTTTCAATAAACACAGACGGGTAATGATCTAGTGTATTCAAATCCGTATCCAGCGGTACATCATAGATAGCTAAATAATTTTCGGGGTATTGTGCAGCTAGTTCTTCATATTTAGCTTGTACCTTATCTTGGTCAGCACTGGCATACAACACTTCAACAACTGCTCCAGTCTTATCCTTTTCAATAAATGTATTAACGATAATTTGTATCATAGACTTGTCCTAAAAATCAATCCCTTCCCCAAGCTCATCCACACTATCCGGTACATCACTAAACAAGGTCACATGTCCCATCTTGCGGTTGTGCTTCGCTTCTATTTTACCATACATGTGGAGGTGGGCGCTTGAATTTTCTGTCACATATTGCTCAGCAGCCTCGACATGCTGACCGAGGACATTAAGCATAACGGCTGGCGCATGGAGTTTGATGACTGGTAATGGTGCTCCGAGAACACCGAGAATATGGGTGTCAAACTGAGAGAAATCACAGGCTTCAATAGAATAGTGCCCAGAGTTATGTGGTCGTGGGGCGATTTCATTGACAATAACGTCATCATCAGTCGCAAACATTTCCACACAGAGAGTTCCAGACAAGTTGAGTTGTTCTGCGATTCGCACTGCCATAGCTTTAGCCTTGTCTACTAGACTTTCAGAAATGCGGGCTGGTACGATGGTCTTAGACAGGATATTGTTGCGGTGGATATTTTCCTGAACTGGGAAAAACGTCACCTCCTTGCCATTTCCTGACACGATGACAGAAATCTCAAGGTCAAAGTTGATAAATTCTTCCAAGACGCAGTCTGCTGAGTCTGCTAGCGCATAGGCTGCTTCCAAGTCTGCTTCTGAACGAATAACCTTTTGTCCATGACCATCGTAGCCACCAGTCGCAGTCTTGAGGACATAGTTTTTCGACAAGTCGATATCTGCCAAGTCTAGGCTAGAAGTCACGACCTTGTAGGGTGCCACAGTGACTTGAGCCTTGTTTGACAAAAAGTCCTTTTCAAAAATACGATTTTGCGAAATGCGGAGCAGATCTGTTCCTTGAGGGAGTTGTCCATCCTTGATAACGGCATCCAAACCGTCAGCGTCGACATTTTCAAACTCGTAAGTGAGGACATCGCAACGGTCTGCCAACTGACGGAGGGCGTCCACATCGTTATAAGGTGCCACAATGATTTCCGCCACGCGAGAGGCCGGGCAATCCGCCGCAGGATCCAGCGCGATAACCTTGTGCCCCATGTAGATAGCAGAAATGGCCATCATCTGACCCAGTTGACCGCCACCGATAATTCCGATTGTTTTAGATGAGCTCATTGGTAGACTCCTCTGCGATTTTTCCTTGTTCTTCTGCAAAATCTGCCAAAGCCGTCGCGATAGCTTGATCCTCTACTGAAAGAAGACGGAGGGCGAAGAGAGCCGCATTTGTCGCACCAGCTTCACCGATAGCCATTGTCGCAACAGGCACCCCACCCGGCATCTGAACGATAGAATAGAGTGAATCCACGCCACTAAGGGCACGAGATTTGACTGGCACGCCAATGACTGGAAGGGTTGTTTTGGCAGCTACCATTCCTGGCAAGTGGGCTGCGCCACCTGCACCTGCGATAATGACCTTGATGCCACGGCTACGAGCTTCTTCGGCATGTCTGAACATGAGGTCTGGTGTGCGGTGGGCAGAGACAACCTTCTTCTCGTAGGCTACACCGAAGCGGTCTAGGACTTCTGCTGTTTTTTGCATGGTTGCCCAGTCGGATTTTGAGCCCATGATGATGGAAATAATTGGTTTAGTCATAATTTTTCCTTTTTTCTTCTTTTTTGATAATGGTCTTAGGTGGTGGGGACGGAAGCAAACCTTCGGTTTCATTCCTAAACTTTGAGCCTAAGGTCTCAAAGTTTCCCCCTGACCAGAACATTCACTGTTCTGGTCTTTTCACCACGACGACCATTATCGTGTTTGGCGACTACGGCGCGTTATTCTTATATCTTTACTTAATTGCCTTGCTTCCGATATCTGTTCGGTAGAAGAGTCCTTCTATTTTTTGTTGGGATAGTTCTTGGTAGATGCTGGCTTGGGCTTCTTTGACGGTGGCTGCTGTGGTAACGAGCATATAAACTCGTCCGCCGTTTGAGATCAGTGCTCTGCTATTTTCCGCAAACTTAGCCCCTGCATAGTAGGTGATGACATCGCCTTCTGTCTTGGCTGGCAACTCAACGCCCCTTTCATAGTCTAGCGGGTAGCCCTTGGATGCGACAACCACACCCAGAGTCACACCCTTATCCGTCCAGGTGATGTTTGGCTCCTTGCTATCCAGAATATCTGTAATATTTTGTGCAAAGTCAGATGTCAAACGAGGCAAGATAATCTGTGTTTCAGGATCTCCAAAGCGAGCATTGAACTCGATGACTTTAGGATCTTCTGCTGTCAGGATAAGCCCTGCATAGAGGATGCCAAGATACGGACGGCCTTCTTTGATCATCCCTTCAAGGATTGGCTTGACAATAGTCTCAACCGCTGTATCAACTACACTCTGTGGTAAGTGTGGAACTGGCGCATAGGCACCCATCCCACCAGTGTTAGGCCCCTTATCGCCATCATAGGCACGTTTGTGGTCTTGCGCTGTTGGCATGATGTAGAACTTGTCCCCATTGACAAAGGCAAAGAGTGAAAATTCCTCTCCTTCAAGGAATTCCTCAATAACCACACGCGCACCTGAGTCACCAAATTTATTGTCCAAAAGCATCTCGTGAGCTGCTTCGACCGCTTGCTCAACCCTCTCCGCAACGACGACACCCTTCCCAAGCGCCAGGCCATCCGCCTTGACTACGATAGGCGCACCCTGCTTTTCGATATAGGCCTTGGCTTCCTCGAAATCTGAGAATGTGCCATAGGTTGCTGTCGGAACGCCGTATTTGACCATGATTTCCTTAGCAAAATCCTTGGACCACTCCAACTCTGCCGCCAATCTTGTCGGACCAAAGGCTTTGAGACCAGCTTGGTTAAAATCATCCACGATACCAGCTGCAAGGGCGTCATCTGGCCCTATAAAGGTCCAAGCAATATCGTTGGCTTTTGCAAACTCAATCAATTTAGAATGTTCGGAAATAGAGATATTTACCAATTTCAGACCATCCAGAGTCATACCGTCATTCCCAGGAGCTACAAAGACTCTTTCAACCCCTTTTGATTCAAGTAACTTTTTAGCAATCGCATGCTCACGACCACCCGAACCGACAACAAGCAGTTTCATTTCTCAACCTCTTTTGCGAATTATTTACCAACATTATATCAAAAAAGTTCGTTTTAATCTTGTTCCAGTTAGCATTTTAAGCCAAAAAAGGAAAGAAACTGTTTTCTTCCCTTTAACGTTCTTAATGTCTAAAATGTCTCACACCTGTAAAGACCATTGTCAAGCCATATTTGTCAGCAGCTTCGATAGACTCTTGGTCACGGACGGATCCACCCGGCTGGATGATAGCCCTGATCCCTGCTTTGGCGATTTCTTCCACATTATCCGCAAATGGGAAGAAGGCATCCGAAGCAAGAACAGCGCCGTCAAGACGGTCTTTAGCTTGATCAATAGCGATGCGAACAGAAGCCACACGGTTAGTTTGACCCGGACCGACACCAAGTGTCATGTGGTCATTGGTTACGATGATACCGTTTGATTTGACGTACTTGATAGCTTTCCAAGCAAACTCAAGAGCAGTCGCTTCTGTCTCAGTTGGCTGGCGTTTGGTCACCACTTGCCAGTCAGCTGGGCTTTCTTTGACCACGTCTTGGTTTTGTACCAGAAGTCCACCGACAACACCTGTGTATTCTGCTTCCACTTCGCTAGCCTCTTGAGCATCAAATGGCAAGGCAAGGATACGCAAGTTTTTCTTTTTATTAGTCAAAATAGCTAGCGCTTCATCCGTATAACTTGGTGCGATGATGATTTCAAGGAAAACACCATGCATCTTCTCAGCTGTCGCAACATCCAACTCACGGTTGAGAACGACGATTCCACCGAAAATTGAGACTGGGTCAGACTCATAAGCATAGTCCCAAGCAGTCTCGATGTCGTCAGCTTGACCAATTCCACATGGATTCATATGTTTGAGAGCCACAACGGTTGGACGATCTTTGAAGTCACGGATGATACGAATGGCAGCATCCGCATCACGGATATTGTTAAAAGACAATTCCTTACCGTTGAGCTGTTTAGCGGATGCAATCGAGTAATCTGTCGGCAAAGCTTTTTGATAGAAATCGGCATCTTGTTGAGGATTTTCACCGTAACGCATTGGTTGCTTGAGGTCATAAGTCAAAGTGAGTTTTTCAGGCTTGCTTTCACCCACTTGAGCTGTGAAGTATTCTGCAATCAAGGCGTCATAAGCCGCTGTGTGACGAAATACTTTGGCTGCTAAACGTTGGCGAGTTTCATAAGAGGTTTCGCCGTTTGCTGCCAATTCGTCCAAAACCACAGCGTAGTCAGCAGGATCTACCACAACTGTAACACTGGCATGATTTTTCGCTGCTGAACGAAGCATAGACGGCCCACCAATATCGATATTTTCAACTGCATCAGCATAAGTCACATCTGGTTTAAGGATAGTTTCCTTAAATGGGTAAAGGTTGACCACCACAAGGTCAATGAGCTCAATCTTGTTGTCCTTAGCCGCTTCCAAGTGGCTATCCAAGTCACGACGAGCGAGAAGCCCTCCGTGGATATTTGGGTGGAGGGTCTTCACACGACCGTCCATCATTTCTGGGAAACCAGTCACATCATCGATAGCAATGGTATCCACCCCAGCATTATCAAGGGCAACCTTAGTTCCACCTGTTGAGATAATCTCCCAACCAAGTTTTTTGAGTTCTTGGGCAAATTCAACAATGCCCGCTTTGTCTGAGACGCTGATTAAGACGCGTTTAGTCATTATATTCTCCTTTTCCAAAACCATATATTTAACTTCGTATAAAATATCTATTAGATACACTTCTTTTGAAGCTTTACCCCATATGGGGTATTTAATAATATTTTTTATTCCACTATCTATGAAATTAATCAACCATACTATTATAGCTACGATTAAAATTAAACCCAAAAATGTTTCAACAGAAATAGCTGTCTCATCTGCAACAAATAATTTATTTAAAGCCAAAGTGATAAAAGCCGTTACCAAAATTATACCAACTATGCCTACCGACTTTACTAAACTTTCATACTTCTTAATTTTATTATCCTGTTTATCTGTCAAATCAGCTATTAACAACTTCACAGCATAACTAGCTTTTTCTCCATACATAAGAATCAATTCATACTTTATTTCTCTACATAGCTCTTCAAATTTATTAGGTTTTCCATCTGAAATTTTATCAAATTTTCGACTGAGATAAATAAAGCCCCCCAAAGAAAGTACAGTAAAAATAAGAGAAACTATTTTAACACACAAATCACCAAAATTCCAGAACCAAAGTACATAACTTGTCAACATTAGAATAATAAATACAATTAAGCTAACTAGAAATAAATTTCTAATTTTTATTACTTTAGGGTAAAATTGTTTTTCATACTCATTAAAAAAATATTCAAATTCTTTAACTTTATCTAGTAAAGTCTTAATAACTTTATTATTCAAAATTTACTTTCTCCTTAATTTCAAACTATCCAACACTTCCGGATACAACTTGTACTCTGCCTCATGGATGCGAGCTTCAAAGCTTTCTATGGTATCATCAGCCAGCCGTGGCACACGCACTTGTTTGATAATCTTCCCTGTATCTACACCTGAGTCCACCCAGTGAATGGTCACGCCACTCTCAGCAACACCAGCATTCCAAGCGTCCTCAATCCCATGAGCTCCTGGAAATTCTGGCAGGTAGGCTGGATGAATGTTGATGATTCGGCCTTCATAGGCTGCCAATAAGGTTGGCCCAACAATTTTCATGTAGCCTGCTAGACAAACCAAGTCAATCTGGTGCTCTTCCAAGAGTTCGACAAGGGCCGCTTCGTAGTCTGCCTTGTTCTCAAACTCCTTGAGTTCAAAAGCGTAGGATAGGACACCAAGCTTGTCTGCACGTTCGAGCACATAGGCGTCACGATGGTCTGAAAAGACAAACTCTACTGGAAATTGTTCCGCTATCACCTGAAAATTTGAGCCATTACCAGAGGCAAAAACTGCTATTTTTTTCATTTGATGATGACACTTTCGTTTTCTTTCTTGACGATACGACCAATTTCATAGACTGGTTCATTCAACAATTCCTTGATACGAGTTACATTTTCAGGGCTAACTGCCAGTATGAGCCCTACCCCCATATTGAAGATTTCAAACATTTCTTCATGTTTGATTTCACCGTATTTTTCAAGGGCTTTGAAAATTGGAAGCACTGGAACCTTGTCTTCCTCAATCTCAGCTGCTAAATCAGCTGCAAACATACGAGGGACATTCTCAATAAAGCCACCACCTGTGATATGGGCAATGCCGTTGACCAACTCTTCCTTGATGAGTGGCAAAACAGACTTGACATAGATACGAGTCGGCTCAAGCAAAACTTCCTTGAGTTGCTTGCCTTCCAATTCTGGCAGGACTTCCTCACCTGTGTAGTCTGCAAAGACACGACGGACGAGAGAGTAACCATTTGAGTGAATCCCACTTGAAGCGAGTCCGAGAAGAACATCACCTTTTGCCACCTTTGAACCGTCAATGATTTGAGATTTTTCAGCCACACCAACCGCAAATCCAGCCAAGTCGTAGTCATCTTCGCCGTACATGCCCGGCATTTCAGCCGTTTCCCCACCGATGAGGGCAGCACCAGCCTGCACACAACCTTCTGCCACACCAGCAACGACTTGCTCTAGCTTAGCTGGTTCATTCTTACCTGTCGCCACATAGTCGAGAAAATAGAGGGGTTCCGCACCTGCAGCGATGATATCGTTGACACACATGGCCACACAGTCCTGACCGATAGTATCGTGCTTGTCGTACTTGATAGCCAGCATGAGCTTGGTTCCGACACCATCCGTCCCTGAGATCAATACGGGCTCTTTGACACCTGTTTTTGAAAGATCAAACATGCCACCAAAGCCACCAAGAGCTCCAATGACACCTGCACGCTCCGTACGAGCCACGTGCTTTTTAATCCGTTCAACAACTTCATAACCCGCTTCAACATCCACACCAGATTGAGCGTACGCATTTTTATTTGCCATTTCTTTATTCCTTTTCTTTTATGGAGAATCTCAGTAACTCACTTGTAAAAACTGGTCTTTTCTTCCAAACTTCTACGATAGTCTTCTTCGTAGTCATAGAGAGGTGTTGGGTAGTCACCGTCAAAGTAAGCGACACAGAGACCACCATTTGGCGCATCCGTTTCAATCCCAATCGAATCAATCAACCCCTCAACAGAGAGGTAAGTCAGGCTGTCAGCTCCAATGATTTTGCGAGTTTCTTCAATCGTATGATTAGCCGCAATCAGCTCCTGACGGGTCTGGATATCAATCCCGTAGAAGCATGGATAAGCTAGCGCTGGACTGCCAATAGCAACGTGAACTTCAGTCGCACCTGCTTCTTTCAAAAGCTGAACGATACGACGAGAAGTTGTTCCACGTACAATAGAGTCATCAATCATAACCACACGCTTGCCTTTGACAACACCAGAAACTGCAGACAATTTCATCCGCACCCCTTGCTCCCGCAATTCTTGAGTCGGTTGGATAAAGGTACGTTGGGTGTATTGGTTCTTGATGAGGCCCATTTCATTTGGCAAACCAGATTCTTCCGCAAATCCCATGGCTGCGCTGAGGGAAGAATTGGGCACACCGACCACTATATCCGCCTCATGCTTGAATTCACGCGCCAATTGAGCACCCATACGTTTACGTGCCGTATGAACATTGACACCATGAATGTTAGAATCAGGGCGGGCAAAATAGATATACTCCATAGAACAGATTGCTAACTGAGTATCATCCGTATAGCTATCATACTGGATGCCCTTGTCATCAATGATCACAATCTCACCTGGCTTCAAATCACGAATCCATTCAGCACCAATAACCTCAAAAGCACAGGTTTCAGAGGAAACCACCACCGCTCCGTTGGCCATTTTCCCGATAGAAAGCGGACGGAAACCATTGGAATCAAGAGCCGCAATCAACTTATCTTCAAATAGCAAGATATAGGCAAAACCACCTTTAACTAGGCTGAGCGCCTCCTTGATTTTGCCCATCAGACTAGGATTGTGACTGCGACGAATGAGGTGAGCCAAGATTTCAGAGTCCGAAGTCGCGCTGAAAATTGCTCCTCTTTGTTCCAGTTCTTTCTTGAGAGAGGCTGCATTGGTCAGATTTCCATTATGAGCCAAACCAAACTGCATATCGTGAAAACGGAAGAGGAAGGGTTGGATGTTATCAACAGAAGCTTCGCCAGCAGTCGCATAACGCACATGCCCAATCGCACCAGCTCCTGTCAATTTATCCAAATTGGCTGGATTTCTGAAAACTTCTGATAAAAGCCCCATGTCACGATGGCGCTTCAGTTGTCCTTGATCATTGGAGAGGATTCCTGCCCCCTCCTGACCACGGTGTTGAAGACTGTGGAGTCCAAAATAGGTCAACTTAGCAGCATCTGGATGTCCCCAAATACCGAAAACACCACATTCTTCATTAAGAGATTTTACTTCGTATGTCATTTTTTATACCTAATTTTCATTTGTAATCATCAAGAGCTAGATTTACATGACTTTTACATTACTGATACTATCTATTAGAAAATCTGTAAGTCTTATTTTCCAGTGAAATGTTTAACCGCTGATGCGAACAGGTGTTGGTCTTTATTGCCTGGGATATTTTGGAAAAGACCATCCTCATAACGTTCTGAGTGGCCCATCTTACCGATGATTTGACCATTCTTGCTGGTAATTCCTTCGATGGCATGGACAGAACCATTCGGATTGTACTTAGAATCCATACTTGGTTTACCGTTAAAGTCAACGTATTGGCTGAAAATTTGACCATTGTCACGGAGCTCTGCAAATTCCTCAGCCGTCACGACAAACTTCCCTTCACCATGCGATACTGGGATAGCATGAATATTACCCACTTGCACTCCAGCCAACCATGGCGAGTTGGTATTGGCAATCCGAGTTTCCACCATCTTGGCCACGTGCTGGTTGGCATCATTGTAGAAGAGGGTTGGGCTCGTACTGCTGGCATCCTCGAAGTTCCCGTATGGAAGAAGACCTGATTTGACGAGGGCCTGGAATCCATTACAGATACCGATAATCAAGCCACCACGGGCGATAAAGCTATCAATAGCCGCACGCACTTTTTCATTAAGCAGGATATTGACGATAAACTTAGCTGAACCATCTGGTTCATCCGCAGCCGAGAATCCACCGGCAAAGAAGAGAATATTAGTCTTGTCGATATTGTCAACCATAGTTTCAACTGACTTGACAATAGCTTCTTCATTCAAGGTCACGAATGGCACCAAATTGACCTCTGCACCTTCTTTTTCGAAGGCCTTAGCTGAATCATATTCTGAGTTGGTTCCTGGAAAGACTGGGATGTAAACCACAGGTTTTTCAACCTTTTCTTTGGCTTTAATCACAACATCTGATACCACAGCTGGTACTTCTTCTAGTTCTTTCGCTTGGGTAAATTCTGTTGGGTAAACTTCTTCCAATGTCCCTTGAAATGCACTGTCAAGCTTGTGTCCATCTAGCTTCACACCGTTGACAGTCAGTGTAAAGTCTGCTTTCGTTTGTCCAATCTTCTCTACTCCAGCAATTTCTTCAGGAGATGTGAAGACAAATCCGCCCAATTGTGCTGTCAAAGAACTTTCAAGTTCAGGCAAGATTACCTCTGCACCGATATGATTTCCAAAAGTAGCAAGAGCCAAACTTTCAACTACACCACCGTATTTGACAGCTGATGCAGATGTCACTTTATTGTCAGCTTGGATGGCTTCAAACTGAGTAAAATTTTTCTTAATCAAGTCAAAATCAATCTCTGCAGAGAGGGCTTGACCTGGGATGTAGTAGATATTTTCCCCAACAGCTTTAAATTCTGGAGAGAGCACCTTACGGCTATCTGCCGTCGTCACCCCAAAGGCAACCAAGGTTGGCGGAACGGTCAATTCTTCAAAGGTACCAGACATGGAGTCCTTACCACCGATAGATGGCAAGCCAAGCTGAATTTGTGCTTCAATAGAACCTAGAAGAGCAGCTACTGGCTGACCGAAACGCTCTGCTTGTTTATCCATACGCTCGAAATACTCTTGGTAAGAGAAACGAGCCTTGGACCAGTTGGCACCAGCAGCCACCAAACGAGCAGTTGCTTCGATAACCGCATAAGCAGCACCGTGGTATGGAGACCATTCAGCTACATATGGGTTGAAACCTTGAGCAATGACCGACGCAGTATGAGTCACACCGTGTTGAACTGGCAATTTCTGCACAGATGCCTCAGTTGGTGTGAGTTGGTAACGACCACCAAGTGGGTGATTAACCGTTGAGCGTCCAACAGAGCAGTCAAAGATAGTCTGTAATCCTTTTTGACTTGCATGGTTGAGGTCAGATAGAACCGTAAGGGTATCTGATTCCAGTGTTTCAGCAGATGTTTGACGCTCTTCTGGGAGTTTGACATCCTTGTCCACAACTTTGGCATCGACAACCACGCGCACACCATTGGTGTCAAGGAAACGGCGTTCCAAGTCAACGATTGTCTCACCATTCCAGTGCATGACAAGATTTGGTTTTTCAGTTACTGTCGCCACCACAACAGCATCAATATTTTCTTTGTTACATTCGGCAACGAAGGTATCCACATCTTCAGGACGAACCACGACCGCCATCCGTTCTTGTGATTCAGAGATGGCAATTTCTGTACCATTCAAGCCCTGGTATTTAAGAGGCACCTTGTTGAGGTCGATTTCAAGACCGTCTGCCAATTCACCGATAGCCACACAGACACCGCCTGCCCCAAAGTCATTGGACTTCTTGATCAGACGAGTGACATTGCCATTACGGAAGAGGCGCTGAATCTTGCGTTCTTCGATGGCATTTCCTTTTTGAACCTCAGCACCAGCAGTCTCTACAGACTCAACTGTTTGAACCTTAGAAGACCCTGTCGCACCACCGACACCATCACGTCCAGTCTTACCACCGAGCAGGATAATGACATCCCCCGCTTCCGGTTTTTCACGGACTACATTTTCCTTAGGAGCAGCACCGACAACGGCACCCAACTCCATACGCTTAGCAACGAAGCCTGGGTGGAAGTATTCACGAACATAGGTCGTCGCAAGCCCAATTTGGTTACCATATGAAGAATAACCATGAGCCGCTGTTTTAGAAATGACTTGTTGTGGCAGCTTACCAGCACGCGTTTCAGAGATTGGTGCTGTAATATCACCTGCACCCGAGATACGCATAGCTTGGTAAACGTATGAACGTCCTGACAATGGGTCACGAATGGCTCCACCAATACAGGTAGCAGCCCCACCAAATGGCTCAATCTCAGTTGGGTGATTGTGGGTTTCGTTCTTGAACATTAGGAGCCATGGCTCTTTCACACCATCAACATCCACTTCGATTTCTACTGAGCAAGCATTGATTTCATCTGACACTTCCATATCATCCAAACGTCCATTGGCACGCTCATAACGACCGAAAATAGTAGCCATATCCATCAAGGTTTGTGGTTTTGCCGTACGTCCCAACTCATCACGCATGGCAATATACTTGTCATAGGTCGCCTGCAATTGCTTTTGGAATTTAGAAGCTGAAAAGTCGATGTGTTTCAACTCTGTCTCAAAAGTCGTATGACGGCAGTGGTCAGACCAGTAAGTGTCCAAAACCTTGAGTTCGGTCTCAGTTGGCACGCGCCCCATTGACTTAAAGTAGTCTTGGATAAAGAGCAAATCATCCACTTCCATGGCCATCCCTTGCTCAGCCTTGTAGCGAGCAAAGTCTTCTGCTGTATAGCTTTCAAAGAAAGTCAATTTGGGAATAGTCTTGTCTGACTCTGAAAATTCCTGCTTGGCAATCCCTACCGTGATGTCCTTGAAACGAGAATCAACTGGGTTGAGCAGATAGTTCTTGACCGCTTCCAACTCAGTCGCATCAATATCCTTATTGACTAAGTACAATTGTGCTGTATTAACCGTCACATCACTCGAACTTCCTAGTAAAAGCAAGGCTTCCTGTGAAGAAGCCGCACGCTGGTCAAACTGCCCTGGTAGGCTTTCAATCGCAAAGAAAGCATAGTTGGCAAGATCCGCCTGCACAGCCGCTTCATCCAAAACATGGTCTATCACCTGCTCAGAGAAAATGTGTTTCTCTGCAGGTGCAAACAGGTCCTCTGCCAAGTCAAATACATCATAAACTCGCACGATGCGAATACTTTTCAAAGTTGAAAGCCCCAAGTTGTGCTGGAGCTCTCTCACCAAACTCTCTGACTTGACCTGAAAATCAGCCTTTTTTTCAACAAAAATACGTTTATCCATCAATTCTTATTCCTTTATTTCAGCTCTTGCAATGTTTCCAAACAGCCTTGAGGTTGTTATTTCAATTCCTGCAACTTTTCCCAAACAATCTCGTAAACGTCTGTTAGTTCTCCCAATCCTCTACGGAAAACATCCTTATCCATGTGGTTGCCATCCGCATCCCACAAACGGCAGTTATCTGGTGAAAATTCATCTGCTAAGATAATCTTGCCATCCTTGTCAAAACCGAACTCTAGCTTAAAGTCAATCAACTTAAGCCCAATCTCAGCAAACCAGCCTTTCAAGAGTTCATTGATACGACGGGTTTCTTCCTTCAAGTAAGCAATCTGCTGGTCATCCGCAATCTTTAGGAATTTCACATGCTCGTCATTGATAAATGGATCATCCAAATCATCATTTTTATAGTAAAATTCAACAATCGGAGTATCCAAGGCGATACCTTCGTCTACGCCAAAACGTTTTGAAAAGGAACCAGCCGTGTAGTTGCGGAGCACGACTTCCAAAGGAATAATCTCAACCTTTTTATTGAGTTGTTCCGTGTCTGAAAGTTTCTCCACAAAGTGAGTCGCCACATCAGCCGCATTTAATTTCTCAAAAATAAAAGATGAAATCTGATTATTCAAGACTCCCTTACCTGCAATCTGCTCCTTCTTGACACCGTTGAAAGCAGTCGCCTGGTCCTTGTAAGTTGAAATAATAAGATTTTCATCTTCAGTTGTATAGATATCTTTAGCTTTTCCCGAATAGATCAACTGTTTTGACATTTTAAAGTTCGCCTTTCGTATTACTTGAGCACATTCTACCATAAAAAACCTAAAATTACAAGAATTTAACCGAATAAATAACATAGCACCCTCGAAAATCATAAAGAAAAAACTGCAAGAAGAATCTTTCTCACAGTTTTAAAATCATTTAACTCTGAAAATACGAACATTACTCTTTGTTCAAAAATTGATCTAAATAATAACGCAGGTAACTTTTCTTGCCCGTAATCATCTGTAGACGGCCTTCCACCCCGTACCGAAGTTTTTCAGCCTGCTCAGAAGTTAGATTAGTCTCCGCTTCAATTTTAAAGAAATTCCCTTTTTCAGTCTTGGTAGCTGTAGCATCTATGCTGGTAATAGTAGAATCTAGGAAAAGTTGATTCTTGGCATCATGAGTCGTAGTATAGCGAACAGAATCACCGACCTTGATTCTTGCTACATCTTTTGAACTTAGATAAGCTGTTAGCTTGGCTTTTCCTTCTTTTTCCAAGGATGGATAGAGTTGGGCTAGTAGGGTACCTTCTGCTACCATGGTAGAATCACTAGTCTCAGGATTAAGGTGAAGCACCCCATCCTCACTGGCCGTAATTTTCCCCTTGTCTAGAAGACTTCCCTGAACCTTCTTGCCTGACTCTGCTTCCAAGATTTTTTGGTCTAGAAGGGTCAATTCCTGACCAACCTTTGCCAAGTGTTGGGATTTGAGAGATTCCAATTGACTGCTTAAACCTGACGCATAGGCTTGCTGGGTACCTGAACCTGCATACTGGACACGGTAAGTAGCAAGACTAGATTCTAACTGAGAAAGCTGCGCTTCAACCTGCGCAACAGCCTGAGCCTTAGCTTGCGGATTTTCCTCGCCCTGAGACTTGTAGGACTGGTAGAGAGAGTAGGCTAGATTCTGACTGGCCAAGGAAGCACCTGTTTCCATAGCTGACTTAGCTGTCTGGTAATCGCGAATTTTAGCCTCTGTTTGACTGATGAGGTTGCCGATTTCGGCTTGGGTTTGGCTAGCTGCTGCATTCTGGGACGCGATGGTCTCATTTTGTTGCGATGTACTAGCCCTAAGACTGCCTGCTTGACTGATGTAGTCGCGAAAGGTGGCTTGGTAGCCAAACTTATCCTCCTCTGGAAAGTGGTTCTCCCCTTCTTGCAGGCTCTTTTGCAAATACTCCAATTGCTTTTTTTGATCCTTGAGCATATCCAACTGACTAGCATAGGCCTCCGCTTGGACACCCTCTGCCCCTTCCTGATATTGAACCAAGAGATCCCCCTTCTTAACCAGCTTATTTTCTTCCAAATGATTGACAAGAATACGATTGTTGCTAGTTGACTGGATATGTGCAAGGATACAACTAGGCTCGACAGTAGCTCTAGTAGACAAACTCATCTCCTTATCTGCAAATGTTGCAAATCCAAGTAAAAACACAAGCAGAAGGGACATGGGGACAATCACCCGACTGGAAAAATTATGGTAACGACGATTATAAAACTCCGCACTTTCTAAAAATTCTGGTTTCATCCTCTCCTCTTTCTAGCTATTGACCAAATGGGCGTAAAAGCCACCCTGTGCAAGCAAATCAGCATGCTTTCCTTCTTCAACAATCTTGCCCTGATCCAAGACAACAACCTTCTCTGTCCGCTCTGCAATGGTCAAGCGGTGGGCGATGAAAATCAAGGTCTTGTCTAAAGCCATGAGATTATCTACGATCCGCTTCTCTGTCAAAATATCCAAACTGCTGGTCGCCTCATCCAAAATCAAGACAGGTGCATCTGTCAAGAGAGCACGCGCCAGAGCGATTCTCTGCCGTTGACCACCTGAAATCCCTGCCCCATCCGAAGTCAATTCTGTCTGGTAATTCAGTGGCATGCGCTCGATATCCTCCCGAATCTCTGCCAATTCCACCGCCCGTAAGATATCCTCTTGAGTCGTCCCCTCCTTGGCTCCAAGGAGAAGATTCTCCAAAATCGTTCCGTTAAAGACATAGGGCTGTTGAGGCAGATAGTTGATGTACTGGCGCAGGGCTTTTTTATCAATCTGATTGAGATTGACACCACCCAGACTAATCTCTCCCTGACTTGGGTCGTAAAAATTAACCATCATCTTAGCCAAGGTCGTCTTACCTGACCCCGAAATCCCCACAAAAGCCACCTTAGAACCCTGCGGAATAGTCAAATTGATATCCGACAAGACATCTCGACCATAGCCATACTTATAGTAAACCTGCTTGAAAGTCATCTCTCCCTTCATCAAACTCAAATCCTCAACCGTTTTCTTCTCCTCAAACTCCGAGGCTACCAGATAGACCTCATTCAGACGGTTATTGGCAACCTGTGCTGTCTGAAGCTTGGTTTGCAGATTGATGATATTTTCCAAAGGATTGGTAAAGTAAACCAGCAAGGTATTATAGGTAATCAACTGCCCCAAACTCATCTTGCCATCCATGACCAGAACAGCCCCCATCCAGAGAATGCCGACATTGAGCAAGAGATGGCCAACTTTTTTCAGAGCCTTTTGCTGACTCTCTGCCCGACTATAGGTAAAGGATTTCTTCAGATAATCCACAAATTCCTTGTCAATCTTTTGATAACGTGAACTTTCACTAGTCAAGGACTTGATAGTCTCAATACCGTTGATGTCCTCAATGATAGAAGAAGACAGAACCGCATTGGCTTCCATGGTGTCCCGATTCATCTTTTCAAACGGCTTCATAAAGGCAAAGATAATCACTGTGTAGATAGGAAGTGCCAATAAAGTCATGAAAAAGAGATTGGTATTTTGTGAAAATAAAACAAGAGAAATAATGACAACTGTTGACACATCTAGGAAAATCGAAAGAATGGTCGAAGCCAGCGCATCGATGATACTATTAGCATCCGTGAAACGAGACACGATTTCCCCTGTCCGACGTGTCGCAAAAAAGGACATAGGCAGGTGAAAAACATGCTTGATATAGGACAAAATCACATCAATCGACAAGCGTTGCCCCAAAACAAGTAAGAGATACTCCTGAGCGTAAGACAAAATCTGCTGGAGAATATAGACGATAACCAGCCCAATAGAAATAATCCCAAGCGTCGAACGCATCTGATCTGGCACATAGGTATCAATGATAGACTGCATATAATAAGAACCCACAATGTTAATCAAGGTTACCAAGAGTGTTGCCAAAACGATATTGGCAATCAAGCCACGCTGCTTCACTAATATAGGGATAAAAGAGAGCAGACCATTCTTTTGTTCCTTATGAGGCTTGTAGTCTGGACTAGGTGCCATAAAAAGAGTCACTCCTGTCCATTCTTCCGCAAAACGCTCACGTGGCAGTTTGGTCAATTTCACCCCAGGATCTGGATCGGCAATATGAATGCTATCCTTATCCTGCCCAGTCACCACATAGTAGTGGAGCAATTTTCCTTCCTTAAGAACATGGGCAACAAAAGGAAAAGTCAAATCTGGCAAGTCAAAGAGCGTCATATCCGCCTTAATTGCTCGCGTCTCAAAACCAATTTCCTCTGCCACCTTGACCAAGCCCAAAGCCGTCGTCCCATCCATAGTCGTCTTAGCCAATTCTCGCAAGTGAGCCAAAGAATAATAACTACCATAGTAGCCAAAAACCATAGCTAATGAAGCTACACCGCAGTCCATCTGATCCACCTGCGGACGATAGTGACGTTTCCCAAATTTCATCTTCATCTCCTTTTTCCTAATACTCAATGAAAATCAAAGAGCAAACTAGGAAACTAGCCGCAGGCTGCTCAAAACACTGTTTTGAGGTTGTAGATAGGACTGACGAAGTCAGTCACATATATACGGCAAGGCGACGTTGACGTGGTTTGAATTTGATTTTCGAAGAGTATAAACTCATCTGATAACAACTATCTTACCCCAATCCTCAAACAAAAACTGGACTTCCTCCCCAAATGCGCCTATCTCCCTCCCAACTGCACTTTTTGGATAAAGAAAATAGGCAGAACAAACGTTCTACCTAGAAAATATAAGAATTCCAAGTTAATAAAACCGAAATGATTTCGTGTCATTATTAAGTAAAGAAAAGAAATTTTAGTATTTCTAAAAACTATTTATAATAGACACTATAGCATTAAATAAAAATGGTACAGAAAATACTACTGTCAATCTTAAATTTTTAAATCTCGCATAATTTGTTATCCCAATTAGTAATACTGTCAATATGCTGAAATAAGCAAACTTTATATCCGATGGATTAAATAAGTAACAAAGTAAAATGCTAAAACTTAAGGTTATATTTTTAGATAAAAGAATATCTCCAAAGTTCCTCTTATCCTTATCAAAAAATAATGTAATCAGAAAGAGAGAAAATCCATATTCAATAAGAGTTGCTATAAATGTGAAAACAACAGAAATCACTGTCAATATTGTTTCTATTTTAATTGTAAAAAGATTAGATAGTTCAGATAATTTATCAATTTGTTCATCTAAAATTCCCGACTTCATCAGTAAATCAATAAACAAATATAAAAGAAAAAGATAAATAATCAGATTCATTAATTTGTATAAACTATTATTTGTTTGAAATTTCATAAACCCGTCCTTCCTCTATTAAAATCCTTTGAGATTTGCTAATCAATTCTTGATTCAATAAATTATGAGATACATATATAATAGTAGAGCTTTCTTTCATGGAAATTAAACGTTTAGCAATCATATCAATACTTCTTGCATCCACTGTTGATAAGGTCTCATCAATAAAAATATAATCCCAATTTTTAGCAAAAATTAAGGATAAGCCTAATTTGAATTTTGTTCCAGTAGATGCTGTCATATAGTTATCTCCGATTTTATTATCAAAAAAAGTATTAATTTGTTCTTTATCCTCAAATGATAGATGGATTTGAAAAGAATCACACAACAACTGCAAATTTTCTTCTATAGTAAATGGAATAACCCCAAGCTGATTGGTATCAAGGTATAGTACATCTTTGGAGACACAATTCTTTAAACCACTATCAAAAGTCTCTAGCCCAGCTAAAAGTTGTAGAAGGGTGCTCTTTCCTGAACCATTCTCTCCTTCAACTCTGTAAATTCCCTTATCAATCTCTAGTGATATATTTTTCAGTATACATTTATCATAACTTTTAGATTCATTTTCAATTTTCATAATTTAATTCCCTCTATCAACGCTGCTAAAATTAATAAAATATAAGAAATGATATACCATTTTAAATTACTTTTTATATAAATAAGTATATTTTCAATTCCCCTATCCTTCAATAATCGGTATAAAAGATACTGACTCATACCTTGATACCAAATAAAATTCGGTATTTCAATAAGACCATGAGGTAATATTCCTTTTATTGTAGCTACTATTCCAATCATCTGACCAGATATACCCAATTGTATTCCTAAAGATAGCAAATCAAAAAGTTGCAATAAGGGCGAAATCGGAAAACAGAATAGATATAGCAAAAAATTTGTAGAATTTGCCTGTAAAACTGTCAATGTAAATTGTAATTCCAGTTTCGGAGGTATAGTAGCAAAAGTCTCACTTTTTAATATAAAGCTTAAAAGTAAACCTAGTGAAAAACAGACCGTACAAAATAACACATAGTAAATCAGAAAACCACTTTTTCTCATCTAATGCCCCCTACTAAAGTTACAAATAATATCAGAAAACAATATAAAACCAGAAAACTCCATCTCAATAAACTAACTGTACCTTTAATTAAAAATAGAGCTTTCTTATAATAGACATAGGCTATAAAATAATTGAATGGAATCAATAACAAATTCAACAAAATACTTTTTATATCATTACTATAACTTGTCACCGGAATCAAACATAACAACAATGAAAATTGTAAGAAAGAGATTAAATGCGTCAACATCATTAGTTGTGCATTCTTAAAAAAGAAATTCATTTTAGAATGATTAAGAGCAGATAATTGAAGTAAAGCTAGATCTACCCCAATTGAGGATTTATGATTCCCTATTATTGCCTCCATTAATGTGATATATATTGAGGTATAAAGAAACAATATTGGTATTTTTGTACCATCAATTGATAACATCGTCATCATATACCAAAATAGATAGGAAAGAAGAATACTAATCAAAATAAAAGAAAAAGTTAACCCTTTATTTAACCAACAAAAACGAAGCAATATAAATAGACTGCTACGAAATCTTTTTTGGCTCATTCGACTGCTTTTAAAATAGAAATTACTCGCGTGATTATCTAATATCCCCATAACTAAAATAAAATAATTGAGTAGTATGACATAAATTACAACTTGTCCTTGTTCTATAGACAATAGTCCTATAGATAAAAATAAGAACAATTTACTTATAATTGAAAACAAACTAGGTAGAATTAAAGAAATAATTTGAATAACTATCAAACAAAGAGTAATGTATAAATAAAAATATCCAATAATATCTAGAAAATACAAAATAAATAAATGAATGATTGTAAAATTTGGAAAGAATAATATTTCTTGACAATGGCAAGAAGATAGAGAAAAATATAGTTTTTCCTTATATAGAAAGTATTTATTTTTTTACTTTGGATAGGCAGTTTCATATTATAACGATTCAAAGTAGCGTAATCTACTACCAAAAAAAGTAAAAATAATTTCCCTTGAAAAGGAAGATAGCTTTTAAAATAGATTGACAAACTTATGATAACAAAAAACAAAAGGGTTATCCCAATAAAATTAAGATAACCTAAAATACTTTCACATTCTTTTTTAGAAAGTATTTTCATCTAGTTCTACCATAGAGCTGCTTTAGCAGCACCCTTCTTTTTCAATATATAAAGAACTGTTGCTGCAATACCCGAACCAATAGAACCTACTCCTGTGATTGCACCTACAATTGAAATTACTGCTGTAACTGTACTATAAGCACTAATCAAATTGACTACAGTAGCAGCAGCTTTTGTCGAAATTCCTAATGTCCCAGCCAACATAGGAAAAGAAACAACACCTAAGCTTAACCAACTAATGACTGCTAACATTGCTGAAACAATGAGAAATTTATTATGAAATTCCATTCTTTTAGATTTCATTTTAGTGTACTCCTTTTGTATATTATGTATGTTTTATTGAGAGTTAATTCGCACATGTTGTATTCCTAACTCTCTTCAAATGTTCGTCTATATTTTATACTACTTTTATTAACATATCTATAATAAATAAATTACTACTACATTTTCCTAGATTATCAAATTACTTTTATATCACTAAGACTCAATAAAAGATAATGTCTATTTAACTTTTATACGATTACTACCTCCTTTTTAGTTTACACTTCCTACATCATAAATAAACATACTCAACCCTCACAATCTCCAAATCACTCTTTTATATCATTGAAAATTGAGTTTCATCCTCTATACTAATGTAGGAAACCTATTAAAACATTCCTTTAATCCAATATAAGAATACTTTATTCCATTAATCTCTACCTGATATTATAGATAGAACCAAACTCTTATACTTAAAGGGACAAATAACGTTCCAACCATAATAAACCTCCTTTCTTTTTGAGAGCGTTTTCTTTATAGGTTTAATATAACAAAAACATGAAAAAAACAACATGACTTAGAAGTCAGGTTGTTGGGAAATCTATTTGTTTTTCTTCTAAGATTCTCTGAACTAATATCTGATCATCTAGCAATTCTGCTAGAGAAATTGCCTTTTCATAGAAACTTTCTGCCTCTAAAATATTCTTGTCTACAAATAAAGCATATTTTGCCTTTAGCAAAAATAGATGAGGTCGGTAAAAAACATGTCTTGTTTTAGCAATAATTTTCTCAAATGTTTGAATATATATCAGACTATCTTCTGTCTGAATTTGGATAAATAGGCTCAGAAGAACTTTTTCCATCTGAGCTAGGCTAGCCTTATCTTCATATTCTGAACATAGCAATACTTTTTGAGCTAACTCCTCAAAATGTTCTTTATCTTCTAATCCCATAGCACAACAAAAGAAATACAATTCAATAATCAACAAATCATTTACAGAAAAATATTTCTTTTTTAATAACTGCTGGAAATATTCTTCCACTAACCCTAAACCGTAGGTCACATCTGAACTACCATAAATATCAAAACGAGCTTGTGTCACATCCACAATTAACTGCTCTTCCTCAGGCAAATTCTCATAATAGTTTTCATATATTTCCTCAAGTATAGCTTCTTTTCGTTCGATTCTTCCCTTATCAGCGTAGGTTTGAGAATGAATCAGCTCATCTTTGAGTTTTAGGAATCCTTTTGGAATCTCTATAACCTTAACATCCACAATATTCTGTAATGATACTCCAAGTTTATCCGCAATCAATAATAATTTAGGAAGTGTTGCTAAAGCTTGCCCATTTTCAATACGTGCTAGCTGACGAATCGTCAACTCTGATTCATCACCACAAATATCTATCTGAGTTTTTCCACAAGATCGCCTAATAGTTTTGATTTTATAACCAATTTCACGTTTCAACTCATCCATAGTAATACTCCTTAAGTTGATTACAAAGATTTCTTTTTCTTCCTAATTCTTTTGTCAATCATGTACAAAACGATAATCGAAAACAGCGGTGGTACAATATAACTCTTTTCACTCATTGTCAGCTGAAATCCCAGAGTTGCTAGTATCTTAAAGATGAAAATATTCATCAAAAATAGAAAAACAAATACTAAAAAATATCTTAAAACCTTCTTCATTTCTTTTCTTCAACTCTCCTAATTTCTATACCTATTTTATCAAATTTTATCAAAAAATACATGTAAAACTCCAAATAAACAGCTCAAATACACTTTTTTGGCAAAAAATAGGCAGAACAAACGTCCTACCTACTAAAAATATGCTATTGAAAGGAAAATGATTTTTTTCTGACACCCTAGGCAAGCTTGGGACAAATAAATCATTGATAGTAACCTTTACGACATCCTATTTAAAGTTACTTCAATTTTTAATGTCCCTGCTATTTCTAAGCCACCTCTGGTATAATCTATTCCTAGTCAGAATAGATAACACCGTTCTAAATTACGATTCATAGTTACTCCTTTTTTTGATTCGTTACTATAAGACACCTATTCCCTATAGAGCGTCTACTACCTCAAATTTATCCATTCTTTTTTTCTTTACTTCTGTATAAAAGAATGAAGACCATCATAAATAATGCAATCGTTGGTATATTGAAACTATCAAACCAAGTAAGTAAAGATACTTTATTCATGTCAGCTACTAATCTGATGATGATATAAGACATTGAACTAAGTAATACCATAATTTCAGGCCAAACTTTCAGTATTGATTTAATAAATTTCATATTAAACTCCAATGTGATGCATTCCTAGATTCTAGCCTAGCCATTTTAGCGCAGACTAACAAGTCATTCTTAACTGTTTACTCTACTCGCTTTTTATTGACCTTATATCCTAGATAAAAGAGCCCAAATAAAACAGGGTAAATTTCTGGATAAAATAGGGTATTGATTGGATTTCTCAAAATCAAATACGTTGCGATGTAGATTATGAGCGATACGGTAAAATAACCCTCAGTAAAGCCTAATAAAAATGTTTTCATAGAAAGCTCCTATTTACCTGACAAGAATGGCGGAAAAACGCTACCATTCATATACACAAAATCCTTTTGATTCATGTTCTTCATTTATAGTTTGGATTATTTTTTGACAAATCTTTGCGAAAAATACCAAAATATGCTGAGAAAAGCAAACCAACCAAAGTCCATTGCCAATTAAAGTATACTAACGAACCTGTACGAATCACATGAAGCGCGACATTAAGAATTATTCCCAACAAAGGAAATATAGTGGCTAGTTTAGGTAACAATGTATTGAGATTAAGGTTGCGATTATTCATTATCTAACGCCCACGACGAGCCAAATCTGAACCAAATTTGTAACCAGCATTAAAAATTTGTACAGCAGCATTCAGTACTCCTGCAATCCCAACTGCTTCCGCAAGACCAAAACCACCTTTTGTTCCCACTAATTCATCGTCAGATAATTGATAAAATTGTTCTAAGTTCATATTCGTCATTACTCCTTTGTATTATATTTTATTGCTATGTAAATGATTAAAATGAGTATTGGATAAGTAAATACTTCTGAAATATCCATAAAATTTATACTATACTGTCCAGATAATATTTTATAATCAATTAAAATTTGAACGATAGTAAAAATAATACGTAGCGATAACAATACCCCTAATAATATCACTTCTTTTTTTAAAAACATAGAAATGCCTCTCTGACTACAATCAGATTATGGTCTATTCGCATAATACCCCAAAGCTGCTCCTCCAGCAAAAAGCGCTGCTGCTCCACCTGCTACTGCTGCACCTATCTTCCAGATAGACACTCCGGCGATTACAAGGGGCAATGCTCCCCCATCCACATCCATCAACTCTTCTTCTGTAAGAGCTACAAAGTTCTGTTCCATTTTGTCAAAATTTGTCATCTTTTTTCTCCTCTTGTTCTATTTTTTCTAAATCTTATCTTCTAAAAAATGGGGTTCCAATAAATATACCGCGTAACAATAGACCTGTAATTAGACCCCGTTGATAACTTTCCTTGCTACCACCCACCAGCAAAGCTAAGTCGCTCTCCTTTAATACTTCAATAGTATACTGATCATTCATTTCATTCATCTCTTATCCTCCTAAAAACCAAAACCTCTACGAAATCCAATGTACCAATCTGCAAGGGTCTTCACCCAACTTTCTCCACCTTGAATATCGGTCAATTCTTCCGAAGTTAGCTCAACAAATCCGTAATAATGTTCTTTCATTATTTTATTCCTTTCTTTTTCTTCTCACTTATCTATTCGAAAAAATTTCAAAAATGTACAACTAAATTAAATTTTATTTAAAAAATAATTTAATGAACCATGAATAGAAAATTGGTAGATACATAAAGCAAACTCCTTTCTTTTTCCTCTTACTTATCTATTCGAAAAAAATTTCGAAAATGTACAACTAAATTAAATTTTATTTGAAAAATAATTTAGTATACCATGAATAGAAAATCGGTAGATACATGAAGCAAACTCCTTTTCTTTTCCTCTTACTTATCTATTCGAAAAAAATTTCGAAAATGTACAACTAAATTAAATTTTATTTAAAAAATAATTTAATGTACCATGAATAGAAAATCGGTAGATACATAAACCAGACTCCTTTCTTTTTCCTCTTACTTATCTATTCGAAAAGGAAGTCAAAAAAATAAGAATATCAGAAAATTTTCCGACATTCTTATTGATAAATTTGTAAGTCTATTAAAACTATTCTACCTTGTAAAAAAATCCCTCGGTACTACCATTGATAAGTTGGTGTCCAAACCATAAGCGGTCTTGTGTAATATCAGACGAGTCAGTATAGCCATTATCTGAAGAAGAGGTGACAGACATGGTTATAGGGATTCCTGCTGGTAAAAAGGCAATAGCTGCACCAGCACCTCCATCTTTAGAAACAGAACTTGCCTTGAGATAGTGGTCAATTTCCTTAGCATGTTCAATTGAAATCTTGGAATGATCACTTACTAAACCATTTTTGTCAAAGGTGAATTCAATACCTGTACGATTCCTCCAAGTGCCTGCGACACTAGAAAAATCTCCATTTTGAATTGCAGTAATATCCATCCCTTTACTTTCTGACGGAAGGCTTGTTTCTCCATTTATAAGACTTGTGACAGATTTCCAAAAGAAAGATCTTATGTCAAGGGAAGGTGGTTTTGTCCCCAGTCCCTCTTCTGTATCTGATTCAATGACTAGTTCTAACCGTGTTCCATCCTGATTCAACTTGTATAGTTTAAGTTGGATTTGATTAGTAGATACTCGGGTAGATAATTGAAAATAACCATTTTCTAAAGGATTAAAATGTACTCGCTCTCCAATAAAGTCCAGATTGTTTTCTGCATTGGTCAGTCGAATAACTTCACTATTTTTAAGAGTTCGAATATCTAATAAATCGTAATAGTTAGAATCCATTTTTAGGGCAATCAAAAGTTCGTCCGTACCGTCTTGGTCTAAATCATACAAGCTATACTGTAATCCAGAATATTCTTTAGGATAAGTGTTTTTTAAGTTTGCTTTTGAATTGAGCTCTTTAGGTGAAGCTGATGAATCATCTAATACTTTGGCATATTCTTTAAGGACAGGATTATATAGGGTGTAATCATTTTTCTTCTCTTCCGATGTAGAAAAAGTTGAACTAGTACTTGAAGCAATTGCTTCAGAACTTGTTGCAGAAGTGTTTTCACTCTGATGTTGGCAAGCCGTTAAAATAGAGATAGCTAATATACTAATACTGAATAGAAATAATTTTTTCATATGTTTAATCTTACAATTTGAAATTGTTTTTATACCCACTCACCGTTGTAACTGACACGATAACCGTCAGGTGTAGTTGTATTGATTGCGAGTGCACCAGAGCTATAGGCATAGTACCATTTGCCAGATACTTTCATCCAGCCTGTTTTCATAGCTCCTGAATCTTGAAGGTAGTACCAGCTACCGTTATCTTTGACCCAACCTGTCTTCATCGCACCTGAGCCGTCGAGATAGTACCACGTGCCGTTGTCTTTTACCCAGCCAGTTTGCATCCAACCAGAGTTATCAAAACGATACCAAACACCATTGATTTTTTCCCAGTCATTAGTTGTATAAGTGCCATCTTCGTGTTTATACCACCAGCGACCATTCGAATACATCCAAGTAGATTTAGACTGATGGGTCGTCATGGTTGTATCCGTGTTAGAATAGTTTCCAGATGACGAACTTGTAGAAGTTGACGAGCTAGATGAATTCGAACCTGATTGAGTTGTGGTGTTAGTATTTGAATTTGTTGAAGGATTTCCGATAGTCACCTCTTTTCTAACTTTAAAGACACGTTTTCTATTATCAACTGAGTGATCGTGCGGAGAGCCAGCTTCTCCAGACATCTCCAAGATGTATGTTCCGGCAGGAAACTGTCTGATATCGAAAACATCCCCTTTAAATTTATTACTATAAATTAAAGGCAAAAGAAATTGGTCGTTGACGTCATTAGTTAGACCACTAAAGATGACATCATTATTATGTTGGTACACAATCTTTCCGGTAGCCTTATCAATTAGAGTAACATTTCCTCTAGCTGCATTATCTCCTCCGTGTTGTAGTGGCTCTGAGAGTACACCTTCAAAATTAAATCCAAAATGATGAATTTCAACCTTTGTAATTGTTGCTTCTATTTGTTTTTCAGTACTCGTATTCGAGATAGTATTTGCTTGATTATTTGATAAGACTTCTAGTTTGGTTACATAAGTGTAAAAAGGACCTCCTTTTCCTAGATTTTCTCTGACATCAGCAGTTAACTTATAGAGAGTACCATTTAATTCAAACTTCATGGTATAGATACCATAGTCTGTTGCTTTAAAGACAATTGTTTTACCGTTGAATGTAGCAATGCCGTTGGATTCAAAACTTGCAAATTGCTTAGAGAATTCTTGTCTATAAGCATTATCTACCCAATCAACCGTTGTAAATTCACCATCAGAAAATGCTCCAAGTTGTGCTTTTCTTTTTTCTACAAGCGTCACATCTGTTGCGACTAAATCTGTATCACGATACCCAGGAGCAGGTTCTTCAACATAAGCATTAGCTGCAGGAGACCAGAACTTGACCATCGGGACGCCACTTGCTGCATTGACACTTGAAATTGTAGCTCCTGTTGCTAGGAGTGATAAAACTGCTGTAGTCGTTAAAACGATTTTTTTCATAATTTTTGTATTCCTTTTCTTTTTATCTATTTTTTATAATCTTATCCTATACCCATTCTCCATTGTAATTGACGCGATAGCCGTCTGGTGTAGTCGTATTGATTGCTAGGGCACCAGAGCTATAGGCATAGTACCATTTCCCAGATACCTTCATCCAGCCTGTTTTCATAGCACCTGAGCTATCAAGATAATACCAACTACCGTTATCCTTGAACCAACCAGTCTTCATAGCACCTGAACCGTCGAGATAGTACCACGTGCCGTTGTCTTTTATCCAGCCAGTTTGCATCCAACCTGAACTATCGAAGTGATACCAGATATTATCTAATTTTGCCCACTGATTGTAAGGGTAAGACCCATCAAGTTGCATAAACCACCAACGAGAACCAGATTGTCGCCAAAAACCCATACCCCTACCAATATCTTGCATTTGAAAAAAGAAACCTGGTTTATTAGTCCCGTTAGACTTACCTTGTTTTGTTTTCTTACTGGTATGAGTTCCGATTGCCTTCAAGTCTTTGTCAAAAAGATTCGCCTTAGTCGCAAATGTTTGAATCTGAGAAGAATTTGCTTCTGTATATTGAATGGCCTTTCCATAACCACCAGCTAATTCTTCAGAGCCACCAGATGATGTTCCGAAACTTTGTGCAACGGTAATCCATCCATTTTGAGTGACAGGGTTTTCAAAGGCTGCCAAACCCATATAGGTCAATTCTGAATTGATTAAGGATTCGTAGTGTCCAGTTTGACCAGATACACTTGCCCCACTACGAGATTTGACGTAATCTGCTTTTTCGTCATACCATTGATTAATAGCTGTCATAAATCCATCATAGTTCCAAGCTAAGTTTTCGGCTAGTGAAAAATTCCCTGAAGGCCAGGCACTCCAAATATCTTTATTAGATAAACGTTTATGATGCCTAGTTACAGAAGCTTCTGCTGCCCGAACGAAGGCTGTTTTTTCTAGTTCAGTTGACCATTTGATCGGAACATAGCTAGTAACTAGACCTTCATCTGCTGCCTCTTTTCGAATAGCATTGATACGATCTAAGATAGCCTGTTTATCTGGCGTTAAGAAAGTCCCTTCAATCCCAACTAGAGTAGTACCAGAAGAAGTACTAGTGACCTCAGAGTTTAAGATATTGTAGGATTGACCTTTGATTGCTTGAGTGGAAACCAGCCTATCATTAGTGGCTACTGATTGTGATGTAACAATTCCTACCCCAAGAAGTGATAGAGCTGAAATCGTTGCAAGTGTGAACTTTTTAGCTTTGGTGTCCATTTCGTGTCCCCCTATTTTTATTTATTGTAAAATAATCAGTTTGTCCTAAAATCTAGACTTTTTTGGACAAACTTGATAAAATGGAAGTGTAATAATAATTGGTCAAAATGCTGGATTTTAGAACCTTTTTTCTAACGAAAACGCTTCTAAAATAGACTGTATTTTCTGTCCAAAAAATCCTAGGTTTTTTGACAAGAACTATGAATTTTTTATCCAATTGTGAAAGGTGCTTTTTGATACTCCTAAGATGTCTGCACCTTCTCGTAAGGTTATTTCTTTTTTCTTATATTGAGCTATCACATCAGGGAGATTATTCGGAACAACCAATTTTGGTCTGCCGAATTTCTTCCCTTTTTTCTGTGCTTCCCGTATTCCTTCCATTTGTCTTTGTTTGATTTGTTCTCTTTCAAACTGTGCCACATAAGATAGGACTTGTAAAACGATATCGGAGATTAGTTTTCCTGTGATATTATCATTGCTATTCTTTGTATTTAATAAGGGGAAATCTAAAACAGTTATATTTACTTTCTTTTTCTTAGTAATTGCTTGCCATTGTTCTAAAATTTCATCATAGTTTCTTCCCAACCTATCAATTGATTTAATAACCAATTCATCATTTTCTTTCAAGGTAGTTAATAATTTTTGATATTCCATTCTGTCAAAATCTTTTCCTGAAACGTAATCAATAAAAATATTCTCTTTTGATAATTTGTTTTCTACCAATGCTGAAAATTGCCTATCAATATTTTGTTCTCTTGTAGATACTCGAACATAACCGTAACGCATAAAAACTCTCCTTTTACACTTATTGTAAAATATAAAAAAGGGCAAAATGCCCTCAAGGAGTAGTGTATTCAATTTCTAGCAATTATATATTAGTTCAAACTGGTTCATCAAGCCTTAAAAGTATGTAAAAAATCACAAACTAAGACCTCCTTCATTCCTTTTCTTCAACTTTCCTAATTTCTATACCTATTTTTTATCAAAAATACATGTAAAACTCCAAATGATGCAAATAGACACTTCAACTGCACTTTTTAGCAAAAAATAGGCAGAACAAACGTCCTACCTACTAAAAATATGCTATTTTGAAAGGAAATTGATTTTTTACTGACACCCTAGGCAAGCTTGGGACAAATAAATCATTGATAGCAACATTTACGATATCCTATTTAAAGTTACTTCAATTTCTAATGTCCCCGCTATTTATAAGCCACCTCTGGTATGATCTATTCATAGTCAGAATAGATAACACCGTTCTAAATTACGATTCATAGTTACTCCTTTTTTGATTCGCTACTGCAAGATTCCTATTTACCTGATAAGAGGAGAGATGGTCCTCTTTACATGTGCAAGATAATTTTGAATCAGATTCATCATTTATCGTTTTGATTATTTTTTGACAAATTTTTCTGTTTTCTTCTCCGAAGACTTTAAAAATTTTTTTCTAATTAGATCATCCATATAGGGACCAAATATACCAACTACTAAACCAATAATAAAACTTTTAAAATCCATAATTACCACCAACATGTCGCTGCATAGGCCACACCTCCAAATATAGCTCCTCCCGCAGCACCAGTTGCTGCACCTTGCCATGTTCCTGTTTTAATTCCTAGCTGAAGACCTCGTGCTGCTCCTCCTCCAACACCTGCTTTGGCAAAATCTCCCCAATTGCATCCGCCACCTTCAAGGCAAGCAAGTATCTCAGTATCCATAATTTCAAATTGTGACATCGTTTTTGTATTCATAACGAATGCCTCCTTTTTTATTTTAATGCTTGTCTTGTTGCAAACTTGACAAGTTTGGTATAGCAGTGTTTATTAAATTGTTTCATCCAAATCTTGAATTACTGAAATAATCATTCCCTGTATTCCTCTTATTTATCTATTCGAAAACGAATTCAAAAATATAATATATGATATTCATTTTAATAAACTATATTAATAAAATGCATTGTAAACATTTCGCCCAAATGATCTACCAGCATTATAGATACCACCGAAAAATCTTCCCGTACTATCAATCACTTTGTGGACATCGATGTTAATATTACCTCTCCATGACACTCGACCACCCTCTACTGTTGCCAAATCTTTTTCTGTAAGACTTGTAAATTTTTCTTCAATTTTTATCATATTCATTATGTCTGTTCCTCTTTATCTATAATTTTTTATTGAAACAAATAATTGTAAATTGTTTCGCCAAACTTCTGCCCCGCCCAATAAACCGGTCCTAAAAGTAATGTCCCTAAAGCATAAATCCCAACTACTCCAACTATGAAAATGAATACTTTCACAGGAATTGACTGCAAACTGTAAAAATTCTCTACCCTAGTAATCCAACTTTCTATTATGCGTTCCATCAGCGCTCTTCCTTCCCTGTTAACGTCCACGACGCTTAGCATGTGCTCCTGAAGCACCATCTACCGCACCCAATAAAAATGTTCCTGCAATTGCGACTCCTCCAACTACTACCAGACCAAATAGCAAGCCTCCTTCTACATCGGCCAATTCCTCATGACTCATTACATGAAAATTATTTTCCATATTTTTAATTTGTTCCATCTTATTCTCCTTTTTTGATTCTTAACAATTGAAAAAGGTAGTTATTTGTATTTCCTTTTTCATATATTCTGTTCATTGTTGTAGGTAAGCTTCACTCTCTAAATATTATCTTAGAATCCAAATAACGCACGACGTAAAATGAACCCCACCATTAAACCATGTTGGTAACTTGCCTCACTACCACCCACCAGCAAGGCTAAGTCGCTTTCCTTTAATACTTCAATAGTATACTTATCATTCATTTCATTCATCTCTTATCCTCCTAAAAACCAAAACCTCTACGAAATCCAATGTACCAATCTACAAGGGTCTTCGTCCAATTTTCTCCACCTTGAATATCGGTCAATTCTTCCGAAGTTAGCTCAACAAATCCGTAATAATGTTCTTTCATTATTTTATTCCTTTCGTTTTCCTCTTACTTATTTATTCGAAAAATAATTCGAAAATGTACAACTAAATTAAATTTTATTTAAAAAATAATTTAATGTACCATGAATAGAAAATCGGTAGATACATAAACCAGGCTCCTTTCTTTTTCCTCTTATTTATCTATTCGAAAAAGAAGTCGAAAGTGTACAACGAAATTAAATTTATTTGAAAAATAATTTAGTAAACCACGGATAAAAAATTGGTAGATACATGAACTAGGCTCCTCTCCTTTTCCTCTTACTTATCTATTCGAAAAACAATTCAAAAATAAACAACTAAATTAAATTTTATTTGAAAAATAATTTAATATACCATGAATAGAAAATCGGTAGATACATGAAGAAAACTCCTTTTCTTTTCCTCTTACTTATCTATTCGAAAAAGAAGTCAAAAAATAAGAATATCAGAAAATTTTCCGATATTCTTATTGATAAACTCATTCAAATCTAACAGATATTAGACATTAAGATATTTTTTAAGGGTTCTTCTGGCTGTTCGTGATACGGGGAAATGCAAGCCTTCTAACAAGGTCACTTCTGTGGCAGTCATCTCTTCAATAGCCTGTAAACTGACTAACGTATTGCGATTGGCATAGACAAAGTAATCTTTTTCAGCCTTGGCAGCGATATCCTTGAGACTGCCATAAATGGTCTTGATAGAATGATTGGCATAATAGACCTTGATACGATGGGATTCCACTGAAGTTTCAAAGGCTAAAATTTCATGGTAGGGCAGAGTGAAGCCCCGTCTTCCCTCAAAACTATAGGTAAAGAGACGCATATTTTCCCTCTTATCTACTGCCAGTACATAGTCCAGACAGCGCTCCAGCTGATGACAGTAGTCCGCCTCTGGCTGATCCTTGGAAATAAAATCCAAGGCAGACAAGTGGTAGCGAAAAGCTAGAGGTAAGGCCTCCGAGTGCGTGGACACAAAGACAATGCTTGTAAAAGGATCCCGCTCCCGAACCTGTTGAGCAACCTGAAAGCCCCGTTCACGCTCTCCATCAATCTCTAAATCTAATAAATAGAGCTGGTAATGGTCAAAATACTGAGAATACTTTTCAACATCCCCATAGTTTTTGGCAATATCAATTTCCAATCTTAAATTGCGAGAGCGACCGATATCTAGTAAAGTCTGCTCTATCCGTCCTTGCTGGACTCTATCGTCTTCCAAAACTAAAATTCTCATTCCTCTCCCCCTCGTTTCTCATCCTTAAATGGCAATTCTAAATCTTGTCTAAAAGTCGTCTCTCCTAGCTGGGTATCTAAGTTTAAATCATAATGAAAAACCATGTCCTCCAAGGTTGCCAAGCCCAGTCCACTGTGGTTATCCTTGGTAGAGTAACCCTTTTGACTGAGAATACTGGGATTCAGTTCTTCTTTCTTACGAGTGTTTTCAATGATAAAACGGACACTCCTATCACCTGCCAATAAAGCAACCCGAATCTGCGGATTTTCAGCCTCACTGGCTGCTTCTAAAGCATTTGTCGTGAGGATAGAGAGGATACGGATAGCCTCCAACATAGGCAATGCCAGCTCTTCGACAACCCCCACCGTCTCCAAACTAAAATGAATTCCCTGCTTATCTGCCACAATCATGGCTTTTGCCAAGGTATTGCGAATAGCTATATCATGGATATTGTGAAGATTAAAGGACGTGTAATCCGCCTTCCTCAGCTTTTCATTAGTCTTTAGAAAGACATCTTGATAAATGGTAGATACCTCAGCCATGTCTTGATTTGCTATGGCAGGCTCCATGCTGGCGACAATTCCCGCAAAATCATGACGGAAACCTCGAACCTCATCATAGAGATGTCCCAACTTATCCACCATTCCTTGCAAGGAACGATTTTCATCTTCCTGTCTCTGAATGGTCTGCTCATCACGATAAACCTGCTCCAAATGCTTGATGTAAAAGAGCCAAGAGAAAAAGAGAATGAAAATCAGGAGAGAAATGGTCGTATCAAAACGAACGTAGAACGAACTATTTCTATTGGTCATAAACGAAGAGAATATCCTAAATCCAGTCAGAGGTAGGATAATGAAAAAACTCTTATAATAGTGGGTTTTGAAAGCATCTGAAAAGAATAAATCCAAATCCAAAGAACAACGTTTCATAATTGTAGAACATAGAAATATTGATAATAAATCAAATACAGATCTATATAAAGTGGAAAACGAATCTACAAAACAACAAGGCTCACCAGATAATACACGAATCCAAATTGTCAAAAATAAATAACGAATACTTTGAAAGAAGAGAAAAAGATACAGAGAAAGAAAAAAAGCTTCCCCTTTTCCCTTGTGCAATACTAGTAAAAAAATACAGTAAAAGAAGAGAATGATTCCTATATGAAATAATTCTCCAAATGTTTGGCGAGCAGATAAACTAATTAAAAATACAAGGACCCAATAACGTTTTTTATAAAATTCTGGGGAAATTTGAGCACCCAAATAAATAGTAGGAACCATGGTTGAAACGACTACCAACAGTATATATAGCACAGAAACTAAGAATTCTAAAATAATCATAAATAAATCTAATCTCTAACGAATACTGTGAATTTAAGCAAAGTGTCTACCCGTACTAAATAATTTATCGCACCATTTTACGGTATCTTCAAAAATCCCTCCACCATTCACTTCTTCCAAAACCTCTGGAGTTAACTCTTCAAATTGTTCCAATTCTACAAATGTATTTTTCATTTCCATGACAGACTCCTTTTCATTATTTTATAGATAACTCTATCCCCTGCTCCATCTACAAAAGGCTTTAGTTTCCTTTTAAAATACAAGAAATCTAAAGCCTCCTGAAAATGGTATATTGGTTAGAGCGTTAACGATTAGTTGTGAAGATGTTATTTTTATTTAACCACAACCACTTTATAATATTCGTTTGAGTGTGGAGATTCAATTTTAATTTTTTCACCATATAAACCATCGATTTCTTTATCCAGATAATCTGAAACTCCTGATGGCAAGCGTTTCATCTTAAGAATTTCACCAGATTGATCCGCATAGGCTAGGATGTGATAGTGGGTTGTAGCCATACCATCATCAATCAATACAAAGTAACCTGTTTTGAGCTTACCTTGCTCATTTTCTAAATAGTATAGTTTATTGTTATTGATTGTAAAGTGGGTAGCTCCAAGACGAAGTCGTGCACCTGGATTTTCTAAATAGACATCATTGCCAACTTTTTTAATCTCTGAATAGGTTGTCATTGCTGGGATATTAATCACACGATGTCCATTTTCATCAAAGTAGTAGCGATTTGGTAAGTTTTGGAAGTTCTGTAAAACTGCCTTAGGATCAATTTCTTGTCCTTCTTCTTTATTATCCACTAAAGCTAAGGTAGTATTTGCAACCTCATCTCCATATTTATTAGAAAACTTCTTGAACTCTGGTCTGATATACCAAGCATTTTTTTCAATAATAACATCGTCACCTTTAGCATTTAGCAAATATTCTTGCCCATCTCCAAGTTTGACAATATCATGAATACTGTATCCAGCATCTTTTCTATTTGCTAGATAGCCATCCTTACCAATGACATAACTTTCCCCATCACTGGCTAGAACAGCTCTATCTGCAACCATAGCACCTGATTTTTCAAAGTAAGACCATTTACCATCTATGAACTCCCAACCTGTCATCATAGAACCACTAAAATGAAGATAGTACCATGTAGACCCTTCTTTGTACCAACCTGTACGCATGGCGCCACTATCTGCTAGTGAGTACCATGTGCTACCTTCCTTGTACCAGCCAGTACGCATAGCGCCACTATCTGCGAGCGAATACCAAGTGTTACCGTCTTTGAGCCAACCTGTCTGCATTTTACCAGTGATGTCGAAGTGATACCATGACCCAGCATTTTGTACCCATTTATCCTTAGCTAGACTGCCATCTTGTGAAAGATTCCAGTCAGCACCATTTTTAACCCAAGTATCTGCAGCCTGTGCTTGGTTGATAGACAAAAGTAGACCAGCACCTGCAAGCAAACCAAGTGTAAGTAGTTTAGATTTTTTCATAGCCATTTCCTCCTTTATTGAATAGCTATAAGAGGGCTTCCCCTCTTTATTTAGCTATATTCTAATACTTTTCATTGTCAAAGTCAATAATATTGTGAAAAATTAGACAATATTACCAATATCTACGAATTGTATTTTGAGTAATACCGTATTGATTCATATAAGAAACATATTGACCTGGATATGGAGCATGAACTACCTTTCCACCACCAACATAAATACCTACATGGTCATTTGTCTCTTCACTATTATACAAAATCAAATCTCCAGCTTGTTGAGAACCATTACTTATATAGCTTCCTCCTGTTGCTTGACCATAGGTTACTCTAGGAATACTAATATCAAACTTAGCATGAATAGCCATCGTAAATCCTGAGCAATCTACGCCACTATTCAAATCTGCCCCACCCCAAACATATGGGATTTTTCCTACAAATGTCTCTGCGTATTCACCAAGTGCCTGTCCACGATTTTCTACCCATACACCACTGGCTCTAAAGAAGTATGGTGTACCATTCACACGTTGATAACCAGTGACCATAGCACCACTAGCAGATAAGTAGTAATAATTACCATCAGGTTGAATCCAAGTATTTTCTTTCATCCATCCTTGGTCATCAAAATAGTACCACTTGCCATCTAATTGTTCCCAATTTTTAGCATACCCACCTGAACCGTATTTAAACCACCATTTACCATTGGTTTGCATCCATGTTCCTTTCGGATCACGATATTGATTGAAAGCTTTCTTCTCTTGATTTCCCTCTGCTTGGGTTTCTTTATCTTCAAAACCAATCAATTTTACTTGATCAGCTTCTTCAGCTTTTATCTTGCCTTGATTAACTAATTGAGCAATCGCTTCTTTCTCACTTGCTGATGGGGAATCAGCATAGGCTACCGTAGTATTTGCTAGGAGAACGCCTCCTGCAAGAACTAACAAACTAGAATAAAGATATTTTTTCATCATAAAAATCCTTTCTTTTCTCCTTTTTGGAGATTGATTTTTTCTGACTCCATTATATCCCTTATTTGTCCTCAGATTTCTACTGTCCCTAGAAAGACTAAATCTGTTCCTAAACGGTCACTTATACTCAATGAAAAT
>NZ_VMKU01000070.1:0-21727 GCF_013276315.1 Streptococcus sp. 2741
GCAACCTGCGGCTAGCTTTCTATAGTAGATTGAAATAAGATATGAACAACTCTATTAGGAAAGTCAAATTAATTTCTAGAAATGTTTTAGCAGCTACAGCGTACTATTCCAAACTCAATCAACTATAGTTTGCTCTTTGATTTTCATTGAGTATCAAAAGAAAAACTTAGGAATCAATCCTAAGCTCTCTTTTGAAGTAGGTACATGACAAAGATAGAGATTACAATCAACCAACCTCCTAAGATACTAAAGACCAACATCCCATTGTGAGTTAGTAAGCCAATTGCACCTAGAACGAATGGGGTCGTAAAGGCTCCGAAACTACAGCCTAATACAGCAAATGAAGTTGCTTGATTGAGGAGTTTAGCTGGAATTCGTTCAGAGACAAGTTGAAAGACCGTCGTCAAGACTACACTATAGGCAAATCCAGCCAGAACACTTCCTGCTACTACCACCCACAAGGATGGAGACAAGGCAATCACGATTTGCCCCAAGCCAAATGTAATACCAGACCAGAGGAGCAGTTTCTCTTTAAAGATAGAAATCAAGAAAGAAAAACTCACTCCAGCCACAATCCCGATTAACTGCATGAGACTAAGAACAAAACTAGATAACTGGGCATCCCCCAATCCTCTTTCCACCATCAAACTTGGAATACGGATGGTAATAGCTGTATTGGTACAAACTACAGCTGCCGCTTCGATAGCTAGGGTAAAAATCAAGCCTTTCATTTCTCGAGTTAAACGACTTGCTTCCTTCGCTCTTTTCTTGACTTCTTTCTTTGATTTTCCATAAGGGACAAAGAGCAGATAAAGGGGCAGCACCAAAAATCCAGCACTATAGGCTAGAAAGATAGCTGTCCAACCAAAGGCCAACAACTGACCGACGGCCAAGGTAATGAGAGAAGCTCCAACGACCTCTGCAGAAGCGCGTAGCCCTAACATCTGAATTCGCCTTTTTCCTTGATAGCGTTCACTGATAATAGAAATGGCCTTGGCATTGATCATCCCAACACCTAAACCAAAAAGAAGCCGTGTCCCAAAGACAAAGGGATAGGCTTGGTACCAGAAGGGAGCTGTACCGCTCAATGATAAAATCAGCAAGCCCAAACTAATCTGTAAGCGCTCAGGAAATATTTTTTCTAAGAAACCATTTAGCAGTAACATCATCATGATTCCAAAGGAAGGCAAGCTCACCAAGAGCTCAATTTGTTCCTTAGAATAACCCTGATAATAGTCAAACATGGCTGGTAGGGCACTCGAAATGGAAAAGGAGGTAATCAAAACGAGGGAGAGAGCCAAAATGCTGGCCCGTTCTAAAAATTGTTTCATGAAATCTCTTTCTATATTTCTCTTAATCTTCTACTTTTTTGATAGTTATCAAAAAAGCAAGAAAAGAAGAAGCCTCATTGGTACACAGACTCCTTCTCAAACTCGAAAATGAATCCCTTGTGTCTTATACTCAATGAAAATCAAAGAGCAAACTAGGAAGCTAGCCGCAGGCTGCTCAAAACAGTGTGTTGAGGTTGCAGATGGAAACTGACGTGGTTTGAAGAGATTTTCGAAGAGTATGAGATTTTTATACCCATACAATATTTGTTTTAGGTCCTTGTTTACAGACTAATTTCTTGATAAAATAGAGGTTATGACGAGATATAAAGCAACTATTTCCTATGATGGTTATGCCTTTGCTGGCTTTCAGCGCCAGCCTCATGCGCGTAGCGTTCAGGAAGAAATTGAAAAAACCTTGACCAGGTTAAATAAAGGGCAAGCTATTACTGTTCACGGTGCTGGTAGGACAGATAGTGGGGTTCATGCTCTGGGACAGGTGCTTCATTTTGACTTGCCCTATCAAATGGATGAGGAAAAACTTCGCTTTGCCTTGGACACCCAGTCCCCTGAAGATATTGATGTGATTTCGATTGATCTGGTAGCGGATGATTTTCATTGCCGTTATGCTAAGCATAGCAAGACCTATGAGTTTATCGTGGATAGAGGACGTCCCAAAAATCCCATGCGCCGTCACTATGCCACCCACTTCCCTTACCCACTTGATGTGGAGAGGATGCAGGAGGCCGTCAAAAAGCTAGAAGGAACCCATGATTTCACTGGCTTTACAGCCTCTGGGACTAGTGTAGAGGATAAGGTTCGCACTATTACAGAAGCCAGTCTTAGGGTTGATGAGACAGGCCAGTTTTTGACTTTTACCTTTTCAGGAAATGGTTTCTTGTATAAACAGATTCGCAATATGGTGGGGACACTGCTCAAAATCGGCAACAAGCGTATGCCAGTAGAGCAGATTGACCTGATCTTGGAGAAAAAGGACAGGCAGCTTGCAGGTCCCACTGCAGCACCAAATGGTTTATATTTAAAGGAGATTCGTTATGAAGAATAATCGTATTTTAGCACTTTCTGGAAATGATATTTTTAGTGGTGGTGGCCTGTCAGCTGATTTGGCTACCTATACTTTGAACGGCTTGCATGGCTTTGTAGCAGTGACTTGTTTGACAGCCTTGACAGAAAAAGGATTTGAAGTCTTTCCAACTGACGATACCATTTTTCAACATGAATTGGATAGCTTGCGTGATGTGGAGTTTGGGGGAATTAAGATTGGTCTTCTCCCTACTGTCAGTGTGGCTGAGAAGGCATTGGACTTTATCAAGCAACGTCCAGGAGTGCCTGTGGTTTTGGATCCTGTCTTGGTCTGTAAGGAAACGCATGATGTAGCTGTCAGTGAACTCTGCCAAGAGTTGATTCGCTTTTTCCCTCATGTCAGTGTGATTACGCCTAATCTTCCTGAAGCAGAATTACTAGCTGGTCAGGAAATTAAAACCTTGGAAGACATGAAAACTGCAGCTCAGAAATTGCATGACTTAGGAGCGCCAGCAGTCATTATCAAGGGAGGCAATCGCCTTAGTCAGGACAAGGCTGTAGATGTCTTTTATGACGGACAAAACTTTACAGTCCTAGAAAATCCTGTCATCCAAGGGCAAAATGCTGGCGCAGGTTGTACCTTTGCCTCTAGCATTGCCAGTCGCTTGGTTAAAGGTGATGAACTTTTACCAGCAGTAGAAAGCTCTAAGACTTTCGTTTACCGTGCCATTGCACAAGCAGATCAGTATGGAGTAAGACAATATGAAGCAAACCAAAACAACTAAAATCGCCCTTGTATCCCTATTAACCGCCCTCTCTGTGGTTCTAGGTTATTTCTTAAAAATCCCAACACCGACAGGCATCCTAACTCTTTTAGATGCGGGTGTCTTCTTTACGGCCTTCTACTTTGGTAGTCGTGAAGGGGCTGTAGTCGGAGGACTGGCAGGTTTCTTGATTGACCTCTTATCAGGCTATCCTCAATGGATGTTCTTTAGCTTGGTCAATCATGGATTGCAGGGATTTTTCGCAGGATTTAAAGGAAAAACTCAGTGGTTAGGCCTTATCTTAGCAACGATTGCCATGGTAGGGGGTTACGCCTTGGGTTCTACATTGATGAATGGCTGGGCAGCAGCCCTACCAGAAATTCTACCAAATTTCATGCAAAATATGGTAGGGATGATTGTAGGATTTATTCTTAGTCAAAGTATCAAGAAGATTAAGTAAAGCGGCTGTGGAGAAAGTCCTAAAAATCAGAAAAAACGCATAGTATCAGGTATTGAAAACCTTGATACTATGCGTTTTATTGTGGGAAGATTTTTCTCATTTTTAGTGAAATTGAACTTTTTCTAACATCTTTTTATAGATTACTTCTTGATCAATTATCATTTCCATTGTTGTTTCTTGGGGTTTCATCCCTTGTCTTTGATAAAAGCGGAGAGCACCCTCGTTATCATTCCAGACACTTAGGGTTAGATTATGGCAGCCAATTTCTTTAGCATAATTGAGAGCGAATTGATAGAGTTGATTACCAATTTTTTGACCACGAGCATTTTGATCTACACATAAATCTTTGATAAAAAGGGTTTTGATTTCTTGGAGAACAGGATTATCTGTTTTATCTTTTATGGTACAAAATAGGTGTCCGAGAACTTGTCCCTTCTCATCTTCAAAAACAAAAATAGGGGTATGTTCTTGAGAGAGAATATTTTGCAACTCAGAGGAACTATATTTAGTCCCAGTTTGCTTAAAAATATCTGGTCGAGCTTGGTGGTGAAGCGTAAGGATTTGTTGTAATAAATCGAGTAATTTAGGAATATCTTCTTGTTTAGCTTTTCGAATAGTCATGAAGGTTCTTTTTATTGGCTTAGTCTATAAGAAAAGCTTTAGGAGCAATCATTTTTCTTTATGAAGAGTTCTTAAAATAATTAACTGTGTTGACATAATCCAAAGAATGAGAATACTCATGTCCAATAGAGAGACATTTCCGTAGTCGTAAAGGCTGGCTCGCAGAAGATTTGAGGAAGGGACGAAAGGGAGGGCACGGTAAAGATGGTTTACCCACTCAGGTAGTCGATCTGCAGGATACATGAGTGGTGAGAACATGAGTCCAATCATAAGAATTAGCTGCGACATAAGGGTTACTGTATTTGGAGAAAAGGTGTAGGCTATAGCAAATCCCAGACTAATCATAGTAAGACAAATCAGAAGCACAATAAAAACACCAAGAAAAGATGGATGGAGACGAACAGAAAAACGGACATACCCAAGTAGAATAGAAATAAAAACTCCCGGCAAAATGGCAATTAACCACATCCACAAGTCAGCGAGAGAAATGAATATCCTAGGGATGGGTAAGGCACGAATATAATCAAAATGCCCTTCCAACTTATCATTTGCTATAACAGGGGAGGAAATTGTACAACCCATGGAGATAATTCCAATTAAAACAGAACCAGACGAAAGATAGTAGGCAGTAGTCGAATCGATATCGCCAATAACTAGAGGGTAGCCAAAAAGAAGAGAAATGGATAAGAGGAGCTGTGCTAGTGTAAAAAGGATGAAAAGCTCTTTTTGGCGCAAGTAGTTCCAATGAAGTAAGTAAAAAAATTGAGTCATATTAGTTGGTTAGCTCCTCTCTATAAAGGTCAGAAATAGTCAATGTTTTTTGATGAAGAGAGAGATTGGAAATTGTTTTTTGACCAAGTTCTTCTGTCAGTTGTGCTATCAATGGAGCTAGACTTCTTTCCTCAATCTCTAATTGACAACTAACACCATTGATAATTGTATAATCTTCTATTTTGTCTAATATACTTTTAGTCTTAAAATCAAAGCTTATCTGATACAGTTTGTCATGGATGATTTGCTTAACCTTTCCTGATTTGAGCAATCTACCATTATTAAAGAGGGCGTAATTATCTGCATATTTTTCAACCTCCAGAAGATTATGAGTAACGATAATAATGGTATGCCCCTTGCTAGCTAACTTTTGCAATAATTGCCATTGCTTTTCACGACGAATGGGGTCAACATCATTTGTTGGTTCGTCAAGAAGAATGATGTCTGAGCTACCGATTAGTGTCATAGCGAAGGAAGTTAGTCTTTTGAGACCGCCCGAAAGATCCTTACCTTTTTTGTAACGATAGTCTTCAATTTCTAAATCAGTGAGAAGCTGGCTGATTGTTTTTTCTAGTTCTTGGGAACTCAATCCTCGCATTTTTCCAAGTATTTCTAAATTTTGTTCTACGGTTAATTTGTCGAGTGGGGCATATTGTTGAGACATATAACTAATTAAGGTGCGTGCTTGTTTACGATTGTATATAAAAGAAATATCACCATACAAAATATCTCCTTGGTCAGGTTTAGTAAAACCAATCATTTGATTCAATAGAGTAGATTTTCCAGCTCCATTGTGTCCCAAAAAAGCCGTGATTTTTGCTGGTGATATTTCTAAGGAAATATGATTATTGGCTAAGTGCTGACCATCAAAAGATTTAGTCAAATTATCAATTACGAGTTTTGCAGTTGTCATAACTTTAATTCTCCGTACTTAGAAAAAATTTCCCAATCGTCTTCTTTACCTGTGCCGCATGTTGGACATTCATCAAGATAGCGTCCCCAAGAATCGTGTGTGAATGAGGCTCCGTTTTCATAATTGATTTCGTATTGATGGTTAAGGCTAATTGGTTCCGTATATTGAGTTAATAATCGGATAGTTTCATCAACAATGGCAGAAGTCAGTTGAAATATTGCTGGACCATAGGCTATTGTAGGGATTGTTTTTGTAATCGTACGAACACCGTGGAATTGTTCAAGGAATAGAGTGTCAATTTTTGTATAATAAATATTTAAACAATCAAAACAGCCTGTTTGGTAAGGGATAACTGAATAGACACGACCACGACTAACTTGACTGGCGCCAAATATACAGGGAATATTTTTTGTAACGATTGCTTTATTTACGATACGTTGAATATCATATTGAGGTTCATCAATCACACATATCGTAATATCAACATCATCAAGTAAAGGAATCAAGTCACTTACAGAGGTGATACGTATATTATGGGTTTCTACTTCAATATCGGAATTCATTTTTGTAACTTCTCTATGGGCAATTTGAACTTTAGATAAGCCAATATCATCTTCCTTGTATAGAAATTGTCTTCCTAGATTACTTTGCTCAACAATGTCAAAATCCACTATTTTTATCTTTTTAGGTCCCAAGCCTGCTAGTAATGTCAGTATGTTAGAACCCCCACCACCAAGACCTAGTAAAAGGATAGTAGACTGATGAATTTTTTTCTGTGTTGCAATACTATCTTGGAAGCTATTTAAATAGCGACTGAAATAATATATATTTGAATGATAACGTTCTTTAATATCCTGAATTTCGCCCGCTTCTTCGAGAACCCCCTCATTATCTAAGAGTTCAAGAGCGCCTGTGATGTCTTCTTCAGTTAAATCATCATATTTTGTTAGTATGATATTGAGAATATCTTGAAAAGGACGTCCGTCCAAAATATTGACTAAATTCCACATTTTATTATTATCATCCTTAATTTCTGTGGTTATACCAATTTGTAGCCCAATCCTAAATAAATTTTTATGAAGTTTATAAACAGGATATATTTCTTTTATTCTTGGATGATAGAATTTCATTTTAACCTCACTATTTTATTAAAAAAGGAAGACGAGGTGATTATAAATCATATATCCTCGTCTTGCAACTCCCAGTTCCTATTACAAATGGAAATAAGTAGAAAGAAAATGGTGAACCTATCTACTCAATTCCAACAGTAGGAATAAATAGAAAAGAACTCCTCTAAAAACTCAATTTTAAAATGCTAATTTTTCAACCTTTTCTGGTTACTAAACATAGAAAACCGGTAGTTTTTAGAGGTGCCCAAAATTTAGAAAACACCCCAGCTAATATCAGTTTTAGCAATAACTTTACGCACTTGAATATTTTTCATTTTTGTAACTCCTTTCATATTTGATAAGAATATTGTATAATAAATTAACGATTTTTTTATCAGCATGTCATAATTGACGTATTTGACGTTATAATTGGCAAAATCATGCTTGTAGTGAGGAATTTGATGTTAAAAATTGCGATTTGTGATGATTCTAATAGGGATGGTAGTCAGCTAGAAAACTTACTCTTATCTTATAAGGATATCAAAATAGAAACGAGTGTTTATACGAATCCCCAAAAACTATTAGAACAATTGACAGAGAAGTACAGTTGTGTTTTTTTGGATATCGAGATGCCACAGATAACAGGAATTGATATGGCACAAAAAATCCGTAAGGTAAACCCTTTTATCCCGATTATCTTTGTTACCAGTTATCGAGATTATATGGAGCAGGTTTTTGAAGTGCAGACTTTTGATTATTTACTTAAACCAGTGACTTCTAAAAAATTATATAAAACTCTGGATAGAGTGGTACGTTTTTTGAATTTAGGGCAAGCTGTATTTACGTTTACTTTTGGAAAGCAGCATTATTCACTGCCTTTAGATGACATTGTATTTTTTGAAAAGGATAAGCGTGCTGTCTTTATTTACACTAAAGATCAGACTTACAAAGCTTTGCTTAAAACGAAAGATATTTTAGAGAAATTACCTGATTACTTTATTCAAATTCATTCTTCCTATATTATCAATCCTAGATATGTGACAGAGTTTGATTCGCAAATAGTCACAATTTTAAATGGAATGGATGAAAATCACCTTCCAATTAGCCGAAAATTTCAAACGTCTTTTAGAGAAAAGTATTATTATTATCTGAGTGAGAGGAATTTTTAATGTTAGTCAGTTTGCGGATTGTGAGTATTCTGTTTGATTTATTTTTGGGAATTATTTTCTTTTATAGACCTCTGTCCCAAAAAGAAAAGTCTAGGAGAATTTGTATCTTTACTTCTCTCCTTTTATTTTTCCATGCCTTGTTGACGATATTATTTTCAGGAGCTAATCTTTTCTTAGTAGGGAATCTTATTCTCAGTATCGCAGAGTATTATTTTTTAGGTCTTTATTTTGGATATGCTGTTCAAGAATCTTCGTTTTGGATTTTTTGTCAGATGAGTCTAACTTTACTAGCTGGTACTATACTCAATCAAGCAGTGCAACTATTTTCCCCTTTATCAGTCATTTCAGAAAATCTAATAGCCATGCTTTTTTATCTCGCTGTAGCTTTTCTTTTATCATTGCTAGTGACCCTGGTTCTTCGACAACTTTTTCGTGCACATCAAAAGTTAGTTTATACTGTTTCTAAAGGGACTTGGTTATACCAGTTTATTGTACCATTTTTGTCCATTTGTTTTGCTTTTACAGTATCAGCGATTCAAGGGCAAGTGTTTGAGAAGGATTATCTTTCTTTTGTTTCTGTATTAGCCCTCATTGTGTTAACGTTCTCTTCTCTCTATTTCACCCTATATCTTTCTCAGCAACAACAGAGGTATTATCAAAGCATACTAGAGACGGAACAGATGACCTTTCAACTGAGAGAAATGAAACAATCTAAAAAAGATTATAGGAGGATTCAAAGGATTCAACACGATTTGAAAAATCAACATTTAATCCTCCTTGCACTTTTAAAAGAAGATCCTGAACAAGCGAAGTCTTATCTCCAAAGCATGACAAATAGTATAGAGAACCAAACTGTCTGTTACTCCAAGAATACAACAATTAACTTTTTACTCAATCAAAAATTACAGGATAAGGTAGAGGACATACAATTGGAAATTGATTGTTTTGTACCTCAACGATTAGAAATCAATCCAGATATTTTAGCGGTTTTACTTGGTAATTTGTTGGACAATAGTCTTGAAGCCTGTATGCGCTTGAGTAATAAAGAAGATAGGGTCTTAATCTTAGGAATACGATATTTTCAGAAGAAACTCTTTATTGCTATCGAGAATTCATTTGATGAGAATGAATTGGTAATACGAAAGGAACGTCAGACAGAGGGATGGGGGCTTAAAAATATTGAGAGACTTGTAACCAATCATAGGGGAACAATGAAGAATTTTATTCAGAATGGACGTCATAAAACAGAAGTGATTCTTCTTGTCTAACTAGGGTTTGTTGCTATCTTAATCAAAATAAAGCAAGTCTTTGCTGGTACTTGTAAAGAGGTCAAAGCCATCCTTGGTAACAACACCGCAGTCTTCAATACGAACACCGACTTTACCAGGGATATAGATACCTGGTTCAACAGAGAAGCACATGCCTTCTTCGATGACCATGTCGTTTCCTTCCATGATAGATGGGAATTCATGGACATCCATACCGATACCATGCCCGAGACGGTGGTTGAAGTACTCACCATAACCAGCTTTTTCGATGACCTCACGGGCAGCGCGGTCCACTTCATGAGCAGTCACACCTGGCTTGATAAAGTCAAGAGCAGCTTGTTGGGCTTCAAGAGTCAAGTTGTAAATATCTTTCTTGAATTGGTCTGGTTTGCCGACAGCGACTGTACGAGTCATATCTGACGCATAGCCATTGACCAGAACACCCAGGTCAAAGAGGAGAAGAGCATCATTTTCAACCTTATTAGCTGCTGGAATGCCGTGTGGATTCGCAGCATTATCACCAGTCAAGACCATGGTATCAAAGCTCATTTCGTAACCTTCACGTTTCATGGCAAAGTCAATTTGTGCGATGATATCTGTCTCAGTCTTATCAAGAGAAATATTGTCAAAACCAACATGAACAGCCTTGTCCGCATAAAGACCTGCAACCATCATTTTTTGTACTTCATCAGCTGATTTGATGAGGCGCATGCGTTGGATACGAGGAGTGAGGTTTTCAAACTCAGCAGTTTCAAAAACTGTTTTCAAACCATGGTATTTGGTCAAGATGAGATTGTCAAACTCAACAGCGACACGTTTGAAGTCAAGTTGTGGAAGAGCATGTTTGATTTTTTGCCATGGATTTTCAGAATCGACATAGCCCACTACTGGGAAGGAAACGGTGCTACTTGCACGTTCTACTTCAAGAGCTGGGACAAAGAGGAGAGGTTCCTGATCCGCTAGGACAAAGAGGAACATTTGGCGTTCATGGGGATCACTGTAAAAACCAGTGAGGTAATTGATTGTGACGGGGTCAGATACGACAGCGACGTCTAGTTTTTCTGATTCAAGATATGTTACGATTTGTTGTAATTTAGACATATGCTACCTTCTTTCTACCCCTCTATTTTGGCAAAAAAAGAGAGAAAATGCAAGGGAGAAGGGTAAAAGAAAAGACAAAAAAACTCCGACAAGATAACGGAGTTCTTTGATATAGTTTCACTTTGTTTAAGAAAAGTCAGCCTTGCTTTTGACATCACTGTATTCTTCAGCGATTTCTTGGCTGAGAATATCTTCATAGGCAGGGAGTTGGATGTCCTGACCATATTTCTTCTTGAGGGCTGTAGTGACTAGGCGATAAGCCAGATTGGCATTACGAGAGAGGATAGGCCCGTGGAAGTAGGAACCAAAGACATTCTTATAATGAACCCCTTCGCCGACCTTTTCTTCGTTGTTTCCATTTCCATAGACAACCTGTCCCAGTGGTTTTTGGTCATCAGAGAGGAAGGTACGTCCCTGGTGATTTTCAAATCCATAGTAGGTTTCATTGAAATCTTCATTGTGAATCTTGATGTCCCCGATAAAACGGTTATTGGTCTGGTTGAGAGTGTAGTGGCCCATGACCCCTAGTCCTTCGATGCGTTTGCCTGAAGCTTCAACATAATATTGACCCAATAGTTGAAAACCACCGCAGATAGCGAGAACCACACCGTCGTTTTTGATGTAGTTGTCAATGCTCTCTTTTTTAGCAGGTAGGTCGTCTGCAATGATACTTTGTTCAAAGTCTTGACCGCCTCCGAAAAAGGCGATGTTGTAGTGATTTTCATCAAAATCATCATGGAGAGAAACGATGTCAACGGTCACATGGGCTCCCAGTTTTTCAGCAACATACTTGAGCATGAGGATGTTTCCATTGTCCCCGTAGGTATTCATGAGATTTCCGTAGAGGTGGGCAATGTTGAGCTGATAGGGGTAATTGCCATCTTTTGAGGAAAGTGAAGTATAAACCATTAGTTCATCTCCTTTCTAACAATCTGACGACTAGCCAGCAGTTCACGAAATTCCAGCATGGCAGTATAAGTTGCCAGAATATAGGCATGCTTGCAGTCTTGATTCTCAATGGTCTTGAGAACTTGCTCCAGATTACTCGTTTCAGTGATTTTCTCAGCTGGATAGCCAGTCACTCGGAGGCGACGAGCGATTTCAGAATGACGAACACCGCCAGCGTTGATTTCAGGAATGTCCATGTCAGTGATTTGCTCAAAGTCTGCATCCCAGATCCAGCTAGTGTCAATTCCATCTGCATAGTTGGCATTAAGGAGGACAGATAGGCTAAATGGATAAGGTGCTAGTTTGATCATTTCGATAGCTTGGGTTGCACCGACTGGATTTTTAATCAAGACAAGGGTACATTCCTTGTCACCGATATGAAAGGTTTCTTGGCGTCCAAAGACAGCACGGCTCTTGTCAAATCCCTGTTTGATGAGTTGGGAATCTGCGCCGAGGAAACGGGCGATGGCCACAGCAGCTAGGGCGTTATAGATATTATAGAGCCCGCCGATTTGGATACCGTATTCTTGGCCATCTATGACAAAGCGAGAGCGATTGTTGGTCAACTCAACCAGTTTTGTCAAACGATAGTCGAGATCAGGACGTTTACATCCACAACCTTCACAGATATAGGCACCCAAGTTTGCATAGATATTATGCTCATATTTGAGGATGCTTTGGCAGTCAGGACAGAGAATCCCTTCGGTATTGTAGTGAGCCAGTTGGGCTGGTCCTTTTTCCAAGTCAAAACCAAAATACTGTATAGGATTTGGGAAAGATGGTTTGTAGAAAAGTGGGCTGTCTCCGTTAAGGAGAACAGTAGCAGTTGGAACTTTCCGAATGGCATCCAATATCATGTTATAGGTAGTATAGATTTCACCGAAACGGTCCATCTGATCACGGAAGATATTAGTAATGACAAAAAGACTAGGCTGGATATAGTCACAGATACGAGATAGACTGGCTTCGTCAATTTCGAGGACGGCAATATTTTTCCCAGTTTTTGAAGATTTGGCTGTTAGGAAGGTTGTTGCAATTCCTGTAATCATGTTGGCACCGCTTGGGTTGGTTAGAACTTGACCATAAACCTCTTTTAAAATGCCGACAGTGAGGGCAGTTGTCAGGGTTTTTCCATTTGTTCCAGTGACCACGACAATCTCGTAGTTCTTAGCTAGGTTTTGTAAAATATCTTTATCAAATTGAAGGGCGACTTTCCCTGGGAGCGTACTTCCACGTCCAAGACGGCTTAAAACGAAGTGGGAAGAACACCCAGCAAGAAGGCCCAAAGTAGTTTTTAAGTTCATGTTTCTATTATATCACAAAAGAGGGAAAAGACAGATTTGATACTCAATGAAAATCAAAGAGCAAACTAGGAAGCTAGCCGCAGGCTGTACTTGAGTACGGCAAGGTGAAGCTGACGTGGTTTGAATTTGATTTTCGAAGAGTATGAGATTTCGCAGAAATGAAAACAGCCCTCAGAGGGCTGTCAGTTAAGATGTGATCTCAACTTAAATCGCAAACAAGTCATTCAAGTTCTCAGCCAAGGTTGGGTGAGTGAAGATTTGTTTTGTGAAGTAAGTGTAAGAAATCTTGTTGTCCATAGCAACAGTGATGATGTTGATGATTTCTTGAGAACCTTCTGAGAAGATGCTTGCTCCAAGAATTTCTTTGGTTTCAGTATTAACAACAGCTTTGAAAGCTCCGCGAAGGTTTCCATTTACGTGACCACGAGGCATGGCTGCAACAGGAATTTCCTTAACAGCGTATGGAAGTTTCAAATCTGCTGCTTGGCTTTCAGTCAAACCAACTTGTGAAAGTGCAGGTGTGATAAACATGGTGTTTGGTACATTGAGACGGTCTTCAAGTGTGTAGCTGCCATCTCCAGCAAGGTAGCTGTAGACAACACGGAAGTCATCAAGTGAAATGTAAGTAAATTGAAGGCCACCGTTGACATCCCCAACTGCAAATACACCAGGAACGTTTGTTTGACAATGTTTGTCTACTTTAATAGCACCACGTTCAGTAAGTTCAATATCTGTATTTTCAAGTTGAAGTGGTTCTACATTTGGTTTACGTCCAGTTGCGTAGAGAAGGGCATCGAAACGGTAAGTTTCGTCTTCAGTTACGATAAGCACTTGGTCACCGTCGTTTTTAATTTCAGTAGTATGGATATTTTGAAGCAATTCAATACCGTCTTCTTCCAGGTATTGTTTAGCAAGAGCTGCGATGGAAGGTTCTGCACGAGGTAGGAATGTATCCAAGGCATCTAGGACTGTAACCTTGCTTCCAAGTTTGTTGTAAAGGCCAGCAAATTCAAGACCGATATTTCCACCACCAAGGACTCCAAGTTTTTCAGGCAATTTGTCCAAATTTTGGATACCTGTTGAGTCAAAGACGTTCTTGCTTGTAGCAAGTCCAGGGATAGGCAAGACGTTTGAAACAGCACCAGTGTTGATGACGATTGTTTCAGCAGTCAGTTCTTTCTTTTCATCACCAGCTTGGATTTCGATGACTTTATTTGAAAGGAAGTGAGCTTCCGCATCAAAGATATCCACGCCTGTACCAGCAACAGTCGCATAGTTTTTACCGTTGAGGCGACCAGTGATAGTATTTTTGGTAGCAATGACTTCTTCAAAAGACAAGCCCTTCTCAGCAGCAACTAGCAAGGTTTTAGTTGGGATACAACCAATGTTGATACAAGTTCCACCATACATAGCTTTGCTACGTTCAACGAGGGCAACTTTTTTGCCAGCTGAAGCCAATTTACCAGCTAGTGTTTTACCAGCCTTACCAAATCCAATAACGATTAAATCATAAGTTAACATTTAGAGTTCCTCCTATTCGAATTTCATTCTAGCACAAGAAAAAAACTTTTGCACAATTCTGCTACGAAAAAGACAGAAAAATATAAAAACGCTTTCTAGACAAAAAACTAGTAATTTTTTGACAAGCTTGATAAACTAAAATCCTATCTATTTTTATATAAGATAGAATAAATGTTCGAAAATAGGAGGTTTTATGAAATCGAATCGCTATATTATTGCCTTTGCTGGGGTCATTTTACACTTAATGCTGGGTTCGACTTATGCTTGGAGTGTTTATCGTAACCCTATTATTGAAAAAACGGGATGGGATCAGGCTTCTGTTGCCTTTGCCTTTAGTCTAGCAATCTTTTGTTTAGGCTTATCGGCTGCATTTATGGGGCGTTTGGTAGAAAAATTTGGTCCGAGAGTCATGGGGAGTCTATCTGCTTTTCTATACGCAGGTGGAAATATCTTAACAGGATTTGCAATAGACCGTCAGGAGCTGTGGTTGTTGTATCTCGCTTATGGAATTTTAGGTGGGCTTGGTTTGGGAGCAGGCTACATTACCCCTGTGTCAACGATTATAAAATGGTTTCCTGATAAACGTGGTCTCGCAACAGGTTTAGCGATTATGGGGTTTGGTTTTGCTTCTTTATTGACTAGTCCCATAGCGCAACATCTCATCGCAGGGGTAGGGCTTGTAGAAACTTTTTATATTTTAGGTGCAAGTTACTTTATTATCATGCTCCTAGCTTCACAATTCATTAAGCGTCCAAATGAGCAAGAGCTTGCAATTTTATCTGTTTCAGGGAAAGAAAAAACAGCCTCTTTGACGCAAGGGATGACTGCAAATCAGGCTCTAAAAAGCAATCGGTTTTATATACTTTGGATTATTTTCTTTATCAACATAGCTTGTGGTTTAGGCTTAATTTCAGCGGCATCGCCAATGGCACAGGAGATGGCTGGCTTGTCTACAAGTCATGCAGCAGTAATGGTGGGCGTTTTGGGGATTTTCAATGGATTTGGTCGCTTGCTTTGGGCGAGTTTGTCTGACTATATCGGTCGCCCTCTAACCTTTAGTATATTACTGCTTGTCAATCTTTTCTTTTCTCTCTCACTTTGGCTCTTTACAGATTCCGTTTTATTTGTAGTCGCTATGTCTATTTTGATGACTTGCTATGGAGCTGGTTTTTCTTTGATTCCAGCTTATCTCAGTGATATTTTTGGAACCAAGGAATTGGCCGCTCTGCATGGTTATATTTTAACGGCTTGGGCAATGGCTGGTTTAGCGGGACCTATTTTATTAGCAGAGACTTATAAAATGGCTCATTCTTACACACAAACCTTGTTCGTTTTTATCATTTTATATAGTATCGCCTTGGCTTTGTCTTATTATCTAGGTCGTTCAATCAAAAAGGAAAGCCAAAAACCGCTTACATGATTTTCTAGAGAAATTGGGCTATCTTTTGCTCTGGTCTTGTGTTATACTAGATAGGTTGCAAAGAAAACAGTACTTTTCTTTTGTGGAAAAGAAGCAACACGATTTTATATCCAGTATATGAAAATACGTCATAAAAAGAAAAGTATACACTAAGCCCTATGGGGTGGCTTCGCACCACCTTTAGAAAGAAGAACAACGTGAAATTTAATGAATTAAACTTGTCTGCTGATTTGCTAGCAGAGATTGAAAAAGCTGGTTTTGTAGAAGCCAGTCCGATCCAAGAACAAACCATTCCCTTGGCCCTTGAAGGCAAGGACGTTATCGGTCAAGCTCAGACTGGTACAGGAAAAACTGCAGCCTTTGGCTTGCCTACCCTTGAAAAAATCCGTACAGAAGAAGCGACTATCCAAGCCTTGGTGATCGCTCCAACTCGTGAACTCGCTGTCCAAAGTCAAGAGGAATTGTTCCGTTTTGGTCGTAGCAAGGGAGTCAAAGTCCGCTCAGTATACGGCGGATCAAGCATTGAAAAACAAATTAAGGCTCTTAAATCTGGTGCCCATATCGTGGTGGGAACACCTGGTCGCCTCTTAGACTTGATCAAACGCAAGGCCTTGAAATTACAAGATATTGAAACGCTTATCCTTGACGAAGCGGATGAAATGCTCAACATGGGCTTCCTTGAAGACATTGAAGCTATCATCTCCCGTGTCCCTGAAAATCGACAAACTCTTCTTTTCTCAGCAACTATGCCAGATGCCATCAAACGTATCGGTGTTCAGTTTATGAAAGAACCTGAGCATGTGAAGATTGCTGCTAAGGAATTGACAACAGAATTGGTTGATCAATACTATATCCGAGTTAAGGAACAAGAAAAATTTGATACTATGACACGTCTCATGGATGTGGAGCAACCTGAGCTTGCTATCGTATTTGGTCGTACCAAACGTCGTGTGGATGAATTGACTCGTGGTTTGAAAATCCGTGGCTTCCGTGCAGAAGGAATTCATGGAGACCTAGACCAAAACAAACGTCTTCGTGTCCTTCGTGACTTTAAAAATGGAAATCTGGATGTTCTAGTTGCGACGGACGTTGCAGCGCGTGGTTTGGATATTTCAGGTGTGACCCATGTCTATAACTACGATATTCCACAAGATCCTGAAAGTTATGTTCACCGTATCGGTCGTACAGGTCGTGCCGGTAAGTCAGGTCAGTCTATTACTTTCGTATCACCAAATGAAATGGGCTACCTCCAAATCATTGAAAACTTGACCAAGAAACGCATGAAAGGTCTCAAACCTGCAAGTGCAGAAGAAGCCTTCCAAGCTAAAAAACAGGTAGCTCTCAAGAAAATCGAACGTGATTTTGCAGATGAGACTATCCGTGCTAACTTTGAGAAATTTGGTAAGGATGCTCGTAAGCTAGCTGCCGAATTTACTCCAGAAGAATTGGCAATGTATATCTTGAGTCTGACTGTTCAAGATCCGGATAGCCTTCCAGAAGTGGAGATTGCGCGTGAAAAACCACTGCCATTTAAACCATCAGGTAATGGCTTCGGTGGTAAAGCTAAGGGAGGTCGTCGTGGAGATGACCGTCGAGACCGTGATCGTCGAGACCGTGATCGCCGTGGTAATGGTCGTCGGGATGATTTCAAAAAAGGAAGTCGTGGCAATGATCGTTTTGATAAAGACAGACGTTACCGTAAGGATAATAAAAAACCACGCAATACTTCAAGTGAAAAGCAAACAGGCTTTGTTATTCGTAACAAGGGAGATAAATAAGAAAAAGCGGTTCAAAATGAATCGCTTTTTTATATAAGGAGACCAAGGGTGAAAGAAGATGGTGATAGCAAAGGATAGGTGAAATGGAAAGGTATTATCAACCCACCTTCTTATAATGATATAATATCAAATATAAATTAGGTTGTCAATAAGAAAACATAATTTTCTAAAATATTTCAGCTAGTCTAAATTGCAATTAAATAAGCAATTTTCAGATAATAATTGAAAATTCAATCTGTTTATGTTATAATGATAGCGATTAAATTCGAGGTGAAAAATGGCACATTTATTAGAAAAAACAAGAAAGATTACATCAATTTTGAAGCGCTCAGAGGAGCAGTTTCAGGATGAGCTTCCTTACAACGCTATTACGCGTCAGTTAGCGGATATTATTCATTGCAATGCCTGCATTATCAATAGTAAGGGACGTCTGCTTGGCTATTTTATGCGTTATAAAACAAATACAGATCGCGTAGAGCAATTCTTCCAAACTAAGATTTTCCCAGATGACTACGTTCAAGGGGCTAATATGATTTACGAAACAGAAGCAAATTTGCCTGTTGAGCATGATATGAGTATTTTCCCTGTTGAGAGTAGAGAAGATTTTCCAGATGGCTTGACGACTATTGCACCGATTCATGTATCGGGGATTCGCCTTGGTTCTTTGATTATTTGGCGCAATGATAAAAAATTCGAAGATGAGGACTTGATTCTTGTTGAGATTGCCAGTACCGTTGTTGGGATTCAGCTTCTTAACTTCCAGCGTGAAGAAGATGAGAAAAATATCCGTCGCCGTACTGCTGTCACCATGGCGGTTAATACCCTTTCTTACTCCGAACTCCGTGCTGTTTCAGCAATTTTAGGGGAATTAAATGGAAATGAAGGGCAGTTGACTGCATCAGTGATTGCAGACCGTATCGGAATTACCCGCTCTGTGATTGTCAATGCCCTTCGTAAACTTGAATCTGCGGGAATTATTGAAAGTCGCTCACTTGGAATGAAGGGAACCTACCTTAAGGTCTTGATTTCAGATATTTTTGAAGAAGTGAAGAAAAGAGATTACTAATGACTAAAGCTTTAATTTCGATTGATTATACAGAAGATTTTGTTGCTGATAGTGGTAAATTGACAGCAGGGGCTCCAGCTCAGGCTATTTCGGATGCCATTAGCAAGGTGACTCGATTAGCTTTTGAACGGGGAGATTATATCTTCTTTACTATTGATGCTCATGAAGAAAACGATTGTTTTCATCCAGAAAGTAAACTATTTCCTCCTCATAATCTGATTGGGACTAGTGGACGCAATTTATACGGAGACTTGGGGATCTTTTATCAAGAGCATGGTTCAGACAGTCGTGTCTTTTGGATGGATAAACGCCATTACTCAGCTTTTTCAGGGACTGACCTAGATATTCGTTTGAGAGAGCGTCGCATTTCTACAGTTATCTTAACAGGTGTCTTGACGGATATCTGTGTCCTGCATACAGCTATTGATGCCTATAATCTAGGTTATGACATCGAGATTGTTCAACCAGCTGTTGCTTCCATCTGGCCTGAAAATCATCAATTTGCCCTAGGTCATTTCAAAAATACACTTGGAGCTAAGTTAGTAGATGAAAATCTAAATGAAATTTTAGAGTAATTTGGTTGATGAAATGAAAAAAATTGAAAAAAAGTGTTGACAAGCATCCCAAAAGTTGATATACTAGTAAAGTAATCGACGCGGGGATGGCGGAATTGGCAGACGCGCAGGACTAAGGATCCTGTGACCGCTTTAGGTCGTGAGGGTTCAAGTCCCTCTCTCCGCATAGGATAAGAGTTAGCTTAGGCTAGCTCTTTTGTATTTCTCTAAAAAATTAGAATCCAGTCAAATGTAGTGGAGAATCAGCGAAAATATGGGAAAGCTGATCCTTGTTTCTGCTTTTGTATAGAAGAATAATAAAGATTATCTTCTTCAAATTCTCCGATATTCTCTAAAGTTTTGTGCAAGTTGCACAGAATTTTTTTGTTTTTTTGGTCACCTTGCCATAGAAATGTAAAACGTTTTCATCTATAATATAATTATCAAAAACAAAAGGAGTTCACCTCATGGTAGAATTGAATCTTAAAAATATTTACAAAAAATATCCAAACAGCGAACACTATTCAGTTGAAGATTTCAACTTGAACATCAAAGATAAAGAATTTATCGTTTTTGTAGGTCCTTCAGGATGTGGTAAATCAACTACACTCCGTATGATTGCTGGTCTTGAAGACATCACAGAAGGTACTGCATCTATCGATGGCGTGGTTGTCAACGATGTAGCTCCAAAAGACCGCGACATCGCCATGGTATTCCAAAACTACGCTCTTTACCCACACATGACTGTTTATGACAACATGGCTTTCGGTTTGAAATTGCGTAAATACAGCAAAGAAGACATCGACAAACGTGTGCAAGAAGCAGCTGAAATTCTTGGATTGAAAGAATTTTTGGAACGTAAACCAGCTGACCTTTCAGGTGGTCAACGTCAACGTGTTGCCATGGGTCGTGCCATCGTCCGTGATGCAAAAGTATTCTTGATGGACGAACCTTTGTCAAACTTGGATGCTAAACTTCGTGTATCAATGCGTGCTGAAATTGCGAAAATCCACCGTCGTATCGGAGCTACAACTATCTACGTAACTCACGACCAAACAGAAGCGATGACACTTGCAGACCGTATCGTTATCATGTCAGCAACTAAGAACCCTGCTGGTACAGGTACTATCGGACGTGTTGAGCAAATCGGTACTCCTCAAGAAGTTTACAAAAACCCAGTTAACAAATTCGTTGCAGGATTCATCGGAAGCCCAGCAATGAACTTCATCAATGTGAAATTAGTTGGTAGCGAAATTATTTCTGATGGTTTCCGTTTGAAAGTTCCAGAAGGAGCATTGAAAGTTCTTCGCGAAAAAGGCTACGAAGGTAAAGAGTTGATTTTCGGTATCCGTCCAGAAGATGTGAATGCAGAACCTGCTTTCCTTGAAACATTCCCAGACTGTGTTGTAAAAGCGACTATCTCTGTATCAGAACTGCTTGGTTCAGAATCTCACCTATACTGCCAAGTTGGTAAAGACGAATTTGTTGCTAAAGTTGATGCTCGTGATTACTTGCAAACAGGTGCAACAGTTGAACTTGGATTTGACTTGAACAAAGCACACTTCTTCGATGTAGAAACTGAAAAAACAGTCTATTAAAATAAATAAAATTCAAAGCACTACAAGAAAAGATATCTCTTTATCGATTGTAGTGGAGAGATATCAGTTAATCTAGGGAGAGAAACAAAATGCTTCTCTCCTTTTTGCTAGGGAAGTCATATTATGTATCTATCTTGTGACGTGCCTTGAATAAAAATGGTCGTCTTATTTGACTTATAGGGTGACTAGCAAATGAAATATTGTTTTCCCTTTCTTCTTTACTGGAAAATATGCTATAATAGAGAGTAAAAACTTTGAAAGAAAGAAAAAGATGAATTTAAAAGATTACATTGCAACAATTGAAAATTATCCAAAAGAAGGTATCACCTTCCGTGATATTAGTCCTTTGATGGCTGATGGAAATGCTTATAGCTACGCTGTTCGTGAAATTGTTCAGTATGCTACTGACAAGAAAATTGACATGGTTGTAGGGCCTGAGGCTCGTGGATTTATTGTGGGCTGTCCAGTTGCCTTTGAGTTGGGAATTGGTTTTGCACCTGTTCGTAAACCAGGTAAATTGCCACGTGAAGTCATTTCTGCTGACTATGAAAAAGAGTACGGTGTTGATACCTTGACTATGCATGCGGATGCAATCAAACCAGGTCAACGCGTTCTTATCGTAGATGATCTCTTGGCAACAGGTGGAACTGTTAAGGCAACTATCGAAATGATTGAAAAACTTGGTGGTGTTGTAGCAGGTTGTGCCTTTCTTGTTGAATTGGATGAATTGAACGGCCGTGAAAAAATCGGTGACTACGATTACAAAGTTTTGATGCATTATTAATGAAAAACAGTCCCTAGGGCTGTTTTCTCTACATTAGGATATAAAAATAGACTATAGCTAGTTAGAGAAAAACTATAATTGAAAACTATATCTTCTTGCAGTATAATAAAAGGACTATGTGTTTGAAATTTAGTTTCATACTCAATGAAAATCAAAGAGTAAACTAGCCGTAAGCTGCTCAAAGTACAGCTTTGAGGTTGCAGATA
>NZ_VMKU01000071.1:0-6413 GCF_013276315.1 Streptococcus sp. 2741
AATAATAATGACGGTCCACTCGACCACACCAACCTATCGCCAATATAGCGCTTGACAATCTCTCTACTTCCTAACATGATTCTTACTCTATCTCTCATAGCTTCACCTACTTAAAAATATCGTAAATCGTGTGAGGGTCTTTGGTAGTAATAGCATCGTACTGCTCTTGCGTACCGGCCCAATAGTTGAGTGCCTGCGAACCGTTCTGATTGACAATGTTCTGACCTGGAACTCCACTTCGCCCTTGTTCACCATCGTTGACATTATCCAAATGGGTAAAAGCAGAGGCTCTCAATCCTCTGTAATTCACTTCAATGCGAACTTCAAACCAACCACCAGAACGCTGAGAAGCACTCCATGTGCCAAATTTTCCTGCTGAATCAGGGGTCTGATTTCTCAAAGAACGCCAGTTTGTATAGCCAAAACCACGGTAGTAATAATCAAGAGTATAGCCGCTCGTGACTGCTTCGCCATCGTAGAATACATCCGCAAACAAATTCAATCGGCTAGTAGAGCCATTCTTATAAGAACCCTCAATACGAACGCTGGCATTCAAACTATGCCCATTATCCCCTTTTAAGCTATCCCGTTGAGTCGGTGTCAGCGTATCGAATGATGGACGATTTTCTAAGGCGGAAATCCTAGCCTTGATGGGGATATCATTGTACAACTCCCATTTTTGGGCATAAGTAGACAAGTCTTGGTGGGAGGTCAAGTAGCCTTTCTCTTCCAGCTCCGCTTTTGTAACGAGGGTTTCTGGATGGACTTTCGGTCTACTCTCAAGGGTGTCCAGTCTTTTCTTAACCTCCCTATCCTTTAGCTCTGAGTCTTCTTTGATAGCCTTGACATCCTCACCGATTGCTCTTGCTAGATTTTCAAGGTTACTCATAGCACTCACGCTTTCGCTGCGTTATAGGTTGCGACCAAGTCAACATTGGCAATCTGGTCTACACGTCCGCTGACTTCAGTTACTTTGCCAAGAAGTGCGCTATTTTCATCTTGTCCCATACTTGTGATTTTTTCCGCGATTTCTTTCAGTGTGTCCAAATTCTCAGGCGTTCCTTCACCCAAGATTTCAGCCTTAACTTCAGATTTAGCTTGGGCGATTGCTTGGTTCATGTCAGACGTGCTGACTTTCGTTTTCAGCTCTTCGTTTACCTTTTTGTTATCTTCCCCCACTGCCTGCGCAAATGCTGTTAATTTTGTAGTATCCATTTTGTGTTACACCTTTCCTAAATTGTAATAAAAGAGCAGGTCTGGCAATTCCTGACCTACTGGGCTCTCGCCTACAGTTCTACCTGTAAGCTGTTTCTCAACTTCTTTTGCAATATCCAGCTCTTTTAAAGCATGGACTTCCTCTGTGACCAATTCTTTATCTGAGGCCACTATCTTGATATGGACAGATTTATCACTGGGGAAAACATAGCCTCCAGCCGTGATTTCCAAGCGATAACTCCCAATGGGCAAGATAGCGTCCAGATGAAAACTCACACCTTGACCGGTAACGGTTACCTGCTTCTTCCACTGGTAGCCCTCCTTGGTCAGACTGATCAGTGCCTCCTTCCCTTCCAGAGAGGAGATGACTTGGTAATCTTCGTCTAAGAGGGCAAAACCAAAGGTGGAAGCCAAGTCCCCTTGCTTAATCAGGTGCCCACCGTCAATTTGCCGCAAATTGGTCATATTGAGATTACAGACCATTCTGCACCTCTTTCTTTACTGTTTACTTTGTATCAAGGTTTTCAGTTCTCTCACATCTTCACCTAGCGATTTGACCTGTTCAGCCAGCACCAGAATAGCCTTATTTTGTTCGTCATGGTTATCCAATCTTTTGTTAGCCGACATTCGAAATTCGCGTAAGTTCTCAATGTCTTTTTCTATGGCTGTCATGCGATTTTCCTGCTTGGTTGCCCTGTCCTTCATGGAAAAGTACAAGACAACCACAGGAATCAGAGAAAAGAGAAACCGAATCAATAAGTGCTCAATCTCTGTCATAAGCACCTCGCTAGTTTGCCAGATGGCTCAAACCACGTCGCTTCAATTCCTTGCGCACACGGTCTTTCCAGCGTTTATGTACCCATGAAAAGTCAACTGCTCCACGTTCCAGTAGGTTGATGTACATGTCGATTTTGGCTTGGTCTAGTGTAATCTTACTCATTGCTGCTACCTCCATTGTCTTCACTAGGGCTCTCTTGGTTTGTCGTTTCAGAAATGTCATCTTCTTTCTCGCTTTCTTTCTTATCTTCTACCGCTGGGGTTGGTTGTGCTTCTTCAGCTTGGTTTTCTGTGTCCGTAACCTGAGGGGTGTCCTCGTCGGTCTCCTCCTGGTCAGACTCTCCTTGAGCTTCCAGCTCCTCCAATCGCGCTAAGATATCCTCAATATCCTGAGCATTCTGGAGATTGACCTTCTGCATGCCATCCATGAGCTGGTTGGCTCTCTCCAGCGCTTCCGTCGTCTTAGCCAGTTGTTCTTGGTTCTTGACAATGGCGCTTGTTGGGTCCAGTTCAGTGCGAACCAATTCCAAAACCGCTTGGATAAGGGCGTCCTCACTATCCTGTGTGTGGTCACCTGGCAATTCGCACTGCTCATAAGAATAGAGCCCCTTGTTTTCCATCTTGATTGCGACAACTGTTACATTTTCCCCACCTTTCAAGTAGGGATTGATTGCTACTTCGTAATTCATTCCTTATTTCCTTTCATTTTCGCTTGCGTTTCGTCAAAAAGTTCTTTAAGCGCTGGGTCATATTCCAGCACCGCCTTAAAGGCCTGTAATTCAGCCAAAGCCAGCCTATGGTGTACATTTAAATGCGCATAGTTCAATTCGATATCAGCCAAACGGTCGACGAGTGACTCAGCGACTAGCTTGTCGATTGTGTGATTATCCATGTCTGTTCTCCATTTTTTCTATTTTTTGATTTAATTCTTGAATGGCCTTGATTAAGTAAGGCACCAATTCAAATGTGCGATATGAATATGCACCGTCAGGATTCTCATAGAATGCTTCAGGGGCATATTTCTGGACATCCTGAGCCATGATACCACATGAGATATCCTCAATTTGGCCATCGTATTCTTTACGATAGCTGTAAGTCTTCAGCTTTTCGATGACATCTAGACCAGATACTTGACTGTCTTGAATATTTGATTTATAGCGACGGTCTGAGATTCTTTTATTCATCTCAATCCAGTCGCTACCTCCGTTACCTTGTCTATTCAAATATAGCCAGGTACCTCCTTGTGAAGTATCTTTCCATAATTTATTATATATAGGTGAGTAAAGCCACTCACCGCCACTATAAGTGATACGACCAGACACCCTCAAACTACCATTTATCACTGCTCCATTTGAAAACGACGGTTGACTATAAAAATTCACTCTTGATCTATCCGAAAAGTCAACCCTACCGTGGAAATTTGCTCCGTTTCGGCAATGCATGTTTCCTAACGTTGTCACATACCAAGCATTGGGGCCAGGACTGTTCCAACTGTAACCCCAGTTCGCCCAAAATGCGGTATTTTCGCCATTGTAGCTTCCGCCTTCGCCGTTTCCCATGCCGACCGAGAATTGGTTGACACCAGAAATCCAGCGACCTCTTCCTTGAGCAAAACGACCAATTGTAAACCCTCCTATTTGACCCTGATAAGCTTCTAAGAAAGTCGAGCGATTCACAACTGATTCAATCTTAGTCGCAAAGATACGTTTAGAAGTTAGTTCTCCAATAAAGGCGTCGTTGGCAATAAGTTTTCGAATAAAGGCATGATCAAACTTTACCTTATCAGCTGTGACCGCTTCGGCAGCTAAAACAGCTGTCGTTACTGAACCTGATTCAAAATTAGCTGTCTTCAACTTATCAACCATGGCAGACTTGATGACTGCTCTGTCAATCAGGGTCTCGCCTGTTATATGGGTTAATTTCCCAACAAAGCGGTTATGTCCATTGGCTCCTAGATTGATACCCGAAATCAAATCACCTGCACTGTTGATGTTTTGAACCAACCAGGAGCCAGCTAGTTGAGTCATTTTTGTTTGCGTTGCTTCAAGCTTCTTATTCGCATCTGCGACTGCATCTTCTGGATGTGGTTGCCATGTTCTAGGTTTATAACCTTTGTACAAGTCAACTTCTGTAATATACAAATCAGCTGTTCCTGATGATGAGCCATTGTTCTCAAAACGAATGTAAGCATTATCCATTTCTCCGGAATTAAAAGTTACTGAGACATCTTCGCATCTAGAGGTAGATAGTTTCTTGCTGCTAACAACTTTCTTAAAGATTGTGAATCCATCGCTCTCGCCTGCTCTTCGTCCCAAAATATAAACATCATAGCTTGCTAGAGCACTGTTGTTAAATCCTCTAAAATTCAGTACATAGTCAGTATTTCGTTCAAGATTAAAACGGTGACTAGACAAAAAGTTTTTGTTTTTAGTTGCATTGCTTAAACGCATAAGGTCTTTCTGCCCGTTGTGATAAAAGCTATGCTTAACCAATCTTCCTAAATTTTGAGTTGAGCCCCATTTATTCGTATCATTTTTAAAATCACTATTCTTAATGAGGTTAGGGCCGCTTACACTATATTTCCCAACCTCAACCTGAAACAGTTGATTGGTCATAGCCATGCGAGCAACCTTATCCGCAATTCCATTTTCAGTATTACCCAGAATCCGCTCGTAAAGTTCACTGGTTTCCTTAACACGCTGGAAGTCAGTAGTCTCTACCTTACCTGCCAGTTGATGGGATAGGTTCGCAATGTTCCTGGTCATATCCTGCTTATAAGTTGTTATTTGGCTTGAAATATCCCTAAATGTCCCGTCGGCAGATTGACGATAGCTAGCTATTTGGCTAGTTATTTCTCTATTCGCACTCGTTTTAACTCCTTCAATTCTCCGATGAATCCCCTCCACGTCTTCTTGATAGCTTGATTTCCCTACATAATCTCTGGATATCTGCTCACGAACTGCTCTTGCTTGTCTCGCGCTCTCCTCACGAGTATAGCGCTGTAAGCTTTCCTGTCTTTGACCATCTTGAGCAACATAGGCCTGAACAGCCGACAAATCCGTTCGCAATTCCTGCGCTGTTCGCTCAAAGCTAGCCTTAGCTTGTGTGATGAGACCATTGGTGTCTTCAAGCGCTGGACTCCAGTCTGTCGCTAGGGTACCTTTTTCAAGTTTAATCCTACGAATGAAAAGAGTTCCTCCGTATCCTAAATCTGAATTGAATAGGGTCATCTGTAGCTTGGATTCAGAGGGCGCATCCTCTTTAAAAAATACCGGACCTGTAAGCCTAAATCGCTGCCACTCCCTAGTCGCAGTGAACTCTTTTCGTCCCTCTATACCAAAGCCATTCCCACCATTATGCATCATGTGGAAAGGAAAAGAACCATCAACTTCATCGAGTTTATAATCAAACGAGAGAGTCCAAGTTGTCCCAATATCGGACTTTGAAAGATAGGGATCTAGATTATCAAACACAAAACCAAAACGAGACTGTTGAATTTTCTCGGAATCACGATAATAGTTCCGACCACCAACTTGCATATTTGAAAACTCTTCCCGTAATTTCCCTGCTTCAGCCACAACTAAGGTCTTATCTGCCTTGTCCTTGGTTGCGTTCAGGATTTCCTGGCGGATAGAGCCAGCTCGCACCTCAAATTCAGCCTGACTCAACTTCTGATTTAGTTTGTTCTGCGTGTCTGTCTCAAGACTCTTCACAGATTGCCGGATATTCTCAGCAGTCACGTTGAGGGAGCTGATATCCGCTTTGGTTCTGAGACCTTCAGTCAAACGCCTCACTCCAGCATCAAGCGCATCAGCGCGCTGATTAAAACGAGAGGTCATTGTTGAAATACGAGTAGAGCTCTCTTCTTGTATACGGTCTATCTGACTCGTCAGAGTCTCTGCTGTTTGCCTGACTTCTGATTTGTTAGCTTTCCCTTCCATTCTGTTCGTCAGTGCAGTTAGCCTGCCTTTAGTCGTCTCTTCATATCTTGCCTGAGAGCTTCTGACTCCAGCCAAGTCATTCTTTATCTGACCGAGAGCTTGAACTTGTTTGGAAATGTCAGTTTTAAGTTGCCTTTGCTTGGAGCTTATATCATTGGTAACTGTCTGCTTTAGAAGATTCAAATCACCCGACAAAGCCGTCTGAGCACTCCTAGTCTGCGACTTAAACGCTTCAAGTCTAGCAACAGAATCCAGCCCAATCCGCTTGGCTTCCTGAGCAAGAGAGCTACTTGCGCCAGCTTGTCTCAAAGCTTCCTCAGCCTTGCGCCTTGATTCTCGTAAAGGTTCATCATGAAAGCTATTGAAACGCTGATTGATAGTGTCAGACACTTCTTGCTTGACTTCTTCCGCCTTAGCCTTGGCAAGTTCGATGGCATCCGTGATAGCTTTCTCACGCTTAGTAAATTCAGCGTCAAAGGC